>PBFR01000002.1 GCA_002718735.1 Halobacteriovoraceae bacterium
GGCGGCACCGGCCTGGGCCTGGCCATCGTGTGCGAGCTGGTCACGCTGATGCAGGGCCAGCTGGAGATCGCGTCCGAGCCGGGGCAGGGCACCACCGTACAGGTGCGGCTGCCGCTGGCGCAGGCCGATGATATCGATGAGGATGCCGCTGCAGCCCCCGAGGCAGAGGCCGGGCAGGGCAGCGATCAGCCAGCTCCCCCAACCGAGGCTCTGCTCCTTGCCCAGCCCTCCGCAGAAACTGAGACATCCGGCCCGTCAAATCATTCTGGCCAGTCGCTGCGCATCCTGGTGGCCGAGGACAATGCCACCAATAGGCTGATCATCCGCAAGCTGCTGAACCGGATGGGCCATCAGGCGGTGCTGTGCCACGATGGGGCAGAAGCCGTCGCCACCTGGAAGCCCGGGGCCTTTGACTGTCTGCTGATGGATATTTCCATGCCCCGGCTTTCCGGCATCGAGGCGCTGCACGAGATTCGCAAGCAGGCCGGTGGAGCGGATCTTGTCCCGATCTTTGCGGTGACCGCCCATACCATGCCGGATCAGGTGGACACTCTGCTGGACGAAGGGTTTGACGGGGTGCTGAGCAAACCGATCCGCACCATGGACCTGAGCCAGGCTCTGTTACGCTGCCGACCTGAAAGCAAGCCTGTGGACCTGTGATCGGTGATCTCCGCTTTGTCGGAAGAGCGCGCGATCGGTAGGCTGATTACGGCTGACTGCTTGCTGCGCCGCACGGAAGCCAAGATGATGGCAGTAGCCGCAAGGTTTCTCGCGAAGGTGCCTTTCCATGGCAAGCTCTGTGGCCTACAAGCCTCTGAAGAGAATACTTATTTTATAACACGCTGCAGCCGGTCACTCGGGTGCGCGCGCTAAATGGCCTTTGCGATGTTTGACACCGAGATTTCCACCTCTGCCTCTTGGCTTGATCCAGCCGAAGCCCGGGCAAAGCTGAAAGACACGCTGCGCCGTTTTCTCAAAGCGAATTCTGACGCTCCCTCAGTTACAGACGACATCCCGGTCCTCGGTCTCAAGGTCTCTGCCGGGCTCGGAAAGACGCGGGCAGCCCTGGAGGCAGTTGCCGAGCTTGGGGCCGATTACCTCAAGACTGGGCACATTCTGTTTTATGTGCCAACCCATGCCTTGGCAGAGGAGGCGGCGCAGGAGTTTCAATGTCATTGCCGCGGGGACGTGCTGCCAAGCCTCGTATTACGGGGTCGCAATGCCATCAACCCGGAAACTGGGACGCAGATGTGTCAGCGGTGGGAGTTGGCGGACAAGCTGTCGGGCAAAGTGGACTCGATTACCAAGGTGATCTGCAGAACCAAGACGGCCGACGGTAAAATCAATGAGGCTGCATGCGCTTCGGGCTGTCCGTATCTCGCACAGCGCGAGATATCGCAGAACCACGTGATCTTTCTGCCGCACAGCTATCTGACGCTTCCGCTCCCGATCAAAGGGGCAATAGCTTTACGGATCATCGACGAAAAGTTCTGGTCGACTCTGACCTCCACTGAAGAGATCGACCTGAGAGACTGGCTGAAGTCCATTTCTCTGGACTCGCCATCCAGCGAGGCCCAAAAGGCACATGCAAAGGCCAGCGACGAGGTGCGCCAGAAGGTCAATGCGTGCCTGACCAATAATATGCCCCTCCACGAAGAGCTTCGCAATGCGGGCTTCGCGGAGAAGGAACTGCAAGCACTGGCAGACACAGAGCGGACGTTCTGGACGGACCCAGAAATTCAGCCGACGATGGGCATCGATGAGATCAGCGCGAAGATCGACACGGACAAGATGTCATTGAATGTCGCCGCACGCCGCAACGCCAAGGTTTTCGCCCTTCTCGCCGAAACGGCAGGCCGACAATCTAACACCGAACGGCTGTGCATGACACAGAAGGACAAGGCCGATGCGATAACGGCCTATATTCTGCAACCGCCGCCCCAAGACTCTCCCTACATTCTGCTCGATGCCGATCTCGACGAGACGATTACCCGAAACTTCTTTCCACAGGCGGAAATCGTAGCATTGCGGTCTCGCCCGCTCGCAGAGATCACCCAAGTAAGCGACCTGACCCTCTCAGACACGTGGCTAATGGCCAACGAGGATAACGCCAAAAGCAAGGAGCGCTGCAAAAAGGTCCTGTCTATTCTTGATTACGAGGTGGCGCGGGCCAGGCGCGAGCAGGACGGGAATGTGCTGCTCGTTGCAACGACGAAGGTCCTGAAGTTGCTCTACGAGGCTGCCGGGGTCCCGAACGGCGGATTCGATGATCCCGAGGATCTTCCCCCGCTGAGAGGCGCGGATGTGCGCTGGTTCGGGCCGCGCATGCTTGGTCTCAACCGCTTCAAATCACATGCGACCATTGTCGTGGTGGGGCGGCAGCAACCGCCTGTTTCTGCGATTGAGGCATATTTGAGAGCCATGTTTGGCGATGGTGACAAAGCTCTTCAATTTGCCAAGGAGCCAAAGCTGATCAGAGGCAAGGTCATCGATGCCAAGGGCTCTACCCGCCATGCTCAGGTTCATCCTGATGAGCACGCACGGGTGCTGCTGGCTCAGAGCCGGGAGGCGGGCGCTGAACAGGCCATCGCGCGGTTACGATTGATCGATCCCAGCGGTCCGAAGCGTGTCTTGATCCTGAGTAATTTGCCGCTGCCCAATCTTCCAATCGACCGCTCCATTCCTTTCGATCAGCTTGTGGAGTTTCCAGGCTTGACTGAGCCCATGCCGAACCTTTCTCGGTTGAAGCGTGCGATCACGCAACCGAACGGAACGCTGCGACGAGGAATTCGGACGTCGCCCAAAGGCTTGCACGAAGACGCGCCACATGAATTCCGAACGCGCAACGCGGCAAAGGACTACGCCAAGAAATTTGCAGCTGGCCAGATGATCCGGGGCCTTCGCCATCTCGCCGAAGTACATAAACGGGATGCAACGGAAGTGACCCTCGCGCACGTGGGCGGCAGGCGCAGGATCTCGGCTGTCGTCTTCATCGAGCCTTCCCAGGCCGGGCAGTTGGCTGGCGAGCTTTGGCCCGATTATCGCGTCATATATACAAGCGTTCCAGCCTGCGAAGCTGATGCCTTGATCGAGGACGCTTGCCTGCCGTCTCCATGAGAGGGCAGGCATCCCCGCATGACGGGTCTGATCTGACCAGAGCATGCCACCATATACGTCATATCTGAAACCGAAGCATTGATTGACCTCAAGGCACGGGGCGTAGAGCGTAACGACCTTTTCTAACCGCCCGAGAGCATCAAGCCATGGATCCATATCGCACGTGCTTCTTTGGACGCGAGGCCACATATAGTCGTCAGGCTTTTGCCGTGCAGCATCCGGCGGCGCTCGCTTCAGCAGGCGTTTGCCTTGCCTCGTTTCTTTCCCGTTGATGTGAGCACGCAGCATAATGTTTCCTTTTGTATCAACGGTTAAATGGGTTCGACCGCGGCTTTGGAGAAACGTATTGTGAAAAAAGAATGCGTTTCTTCAAAGGGTGACACGGGCAAGCAGTGTCAATCGGAAGCAAAGGGTGCCACTCTTAATAGGTACTTCTATTAGGATGCACCCCCCTTGCCAGCCCGAAGCGCTGGAAGGGTGTCAGCATCTGAATTCTGTCAATTTCTGATCAATGTAGAGTGCACAGCAGATTGATTTCCGCCGGATCTCCTTCAACGGGACCCGGCGGAAATCATTCCGCGGCGCTCGCGAAACCAGTGCCAAAGCATGCGATGGTACCGGATTTTCCTTCCCGAAATTCCAGAAGAAACCACCTCACAAGCGTGGTGATCACGCCAATCCGAACAACGAAAGGACACGCCATGGGCGGAATTTACACAAACAAGGCCCTGCTTTTAGATGAGCGCGAGATTGAGGCCGCATACGGTTACAAGCTCGAAAGCTTCGACGACCTGTATGACGCGGCAACAGAGTTTGCCGAGACGGAGGTGGGCGATTACGAGTATCCGATGAGCAGCTACCTCGGCTGCAGTTCCGAGCGCTTCGACACTTCGGAAGTGAGATGTTACGATCAGCGCAGCAGCTGGCTTGAGCAAGGGGAGGCTTGGGCCCAGACCCTTGGCAAGATCGCAGAAGATCTGGGGAGCCTTGACCGGCGAGTAACCGAGGCGTTCTTCCGCACCGGAGATCGGCAGGCCTTGATCTCCGCAGTGTCGGAGCAGGCGACGAAGCTCATTTCAGATGAAAGTTTTATCCAGGTGCGGCAGATGATGACCGCTCTGGAGAACATCAACGAGGCTGGCTTGCCCTGCTTTCGCGGGACCCAACATCTGACTGCGGGTGGCGATGATGATGCGCATGACCTGCGCGATCGCGACTGGGGTGCAGGAACGCGGGTGATCATCGAGATGGCGTTCGTCTGGGAATGATACGCGACAGACCCCACGGTGCCGGACCAACAAGACAGTCTGCTCTTGTCTGCCCAAGCGCCAAAAGCAGAAGAAATTTATTTCTGTGCGCCCCCCGCGAACCCATGTTCCCCAAGATCGGCATTTGGCCATCCCTACCTCGGGCGGGTCACTCTGAAACAAGGACTACCACATTATGAAACAACAGCCTGAACAGATCCTGGCTGAAAACGGCCTGCAACTGCATGCGAAAGCCTACAGCGCTAGGACCAGTGCTTTAATCAACAGCGCAGTTGAGAAGTTTGCGAGTGCAGACATGCGGATCGCGGCCATTTCCGCCGTGTTTCGAGATGCGCCTTTCAATATCACCGGCCCGGTGCTCGAAGGTCTTCTTATCGTTTCTGATAGCGGATTGGTGCGCCTGAGCGAGCCAGAGCTTCCGCAGGCTTTGCAGCCAGTCTGGGAAGAGTTGTCGACTGCGATTAAAGAAGACATGACCCTGTTGTCATGTATCGGTGACGGTATTGAAAATATTCGATGCCGGGGCTGCGAACTCCTGGCCGGTCAAGTTTGGCTGACCTCTTGGTCGGTGTCGGTTGTGGGTATCCATGGTCGACAAATTGCGGCGAGGGCCCAGGTCGCCGCCCGCCAGACGACGCATTTCATCAACGTCGCGACGCAGAAAGAGATTATCGGAGAAGTGAAGGTGGCCGTGGCGGAGACCCTCGATTTCCTTCGGGACAGCGCGCAAGACAATCGGGTGGCCTTGTCTACCATTGATCGGCTAGTACGGCCCGTCCCGCGGGTCATTCCGCCCGTCCCGCAGGACTTTGAGGAGATCGTCGAGTTGCTCCGTTCCGTAGGCATTGAACAATGACGACATTCCGCAACGCACGCGTTATTCATGCCTGGGTTGCGCTTCGCGACCGTTTCACGGGCAAAGTATTGATCTCCATTCCAAGTTGGAGGGGCGCGCCGACCTCCTGTCCAACTGAACAACTTTAAGTCACCAGACCTACCTATTTCGATATCCGCCCGCGGCTTAATGCGGGCCGGATCTTTCAATAGGACGGCTGCGATCCCCCCTAAACAAAGAAAAATACTTAACATGATAAAACTTTATACCACCACCGCGCTGACCAAAGGCCAACTCGACGAATACTCTGCGCTTCATATCATCCCCGAGGGCGGGCTTCGTGACGCTCGCATCTCGGCCTTTCGACAGGAGCTGATCAATGCAGGCGTCGAGGCACTGCTCACCACCGGTGATGATGTTGGCGTCGGCACCTTGGTCGAGCCGATCGCAAGCACGGCTTACGACATTTTCTACAATTACGAATGGGTAGTGGACGTGGTGCGGGTCTATGGCAAACGCGAACTACACCGTGAGCTGCACAGCAGCTTTATTTTGGACGGCTATTACATGGAAGAAGCCGAGGATCTTACTGAGGATGACATCGACAACGGCACCGATTTGCTCTGGACGCTGATTGATAAGTCCTACACGGAGAACAAAAACTGGCTCGGATACTATATCAATGAGCTGAGCGACTAGCTCGCCGACGCTTGAACCGCGCGGTTTAAGAAGAGAGCCTTCAGGCTCTCCCAGCACTTTGCAGTACATGATGCAACCGCCGAGCAGTCGGCGGTTGTCCGTTTTCCATTCGAAGAACTTACTCGCTCACATCCGCATGGCTCTTGCCGACTATCTCCGCCTACCGGGCGCCAGGAGATGAAGTGCGCGACAGTTGGCAAGATGCTCGCGAAGGCCCTTCCTGGCCGGGATATAAGGCATAGTTTTTTCGTGCCGATCCCAACCTCTTGTCCCGTGTCATGCGTTGGGTGGCGATGATTTTCGGCAACCTATTTCTATTGCCAGGCACGACCGGCGCAGGAAGCGAACTGGTTCTGGGCATCATGGCAGCGGTCAGATCACACCAGATCCGGCGAAGTCTTCCAGAGTCGCGGACCCAATCGATCAATGCTTGACGCACGCATCTGGCCGAGCACGGTACGATCGCCGTGACGAGCAAGAGCGGTATAAAAAGCTGTCTGAAATGATCGAAGACGAAATGATGGATACGCGTAGAGCGTCAAGGCATCCATCCTGGTCACCATTCAGCGAAGCACCGCACCGGCCTTCTGGGTCGCGTTCGCATAAGGCAAAGGGGCATGGGGGCGGTCGCCAGGTTCTCGGCGACCGGAGCCGGTCTCCGCGGGTTCTTTTGAGTACCGGTTTGTTGCCGCCCCCGCGTTTGCGACCACAGCTTTCGTACCGCATTTCTTTCCGTCTTTCTCTCCCCGGACCCATCTCCTGTTCTCAAACCCCGAACAGGAGAAACCCGATGATCATGCCCCCCGATGAAACCCTCTCGGCCCGCGAGGCAGCTGAGCTGCTGCGCAAATCCGAACGACAGGTGCAGCGCTATCTGACGGCCGGCACACTGAATGGCGAGCGCAAGAATGGCCGCTGGCAGATCACGGCACTGGACGTTTGGAATTACCAGGGCATTGCCGAGGAAATGCAGGAAATCTGGGTCAAATACTGTGTTCAGATGGCGCAGAATGATGCTGCATAAATCTGTGTTTTTTCAATGCATTAGAAATCTCGGGGTATTTGGATGGTCTCCATTGTGTGGGAATGCAGACCACCCTGTAATCCCCGGTGACGGCGTATGTCGCCCCCCGTCTGGATATGTCGTCGTAGGGCAGGGGGTGTCTGCCCCCGTCGCCGGTCTGGGGGTGTTCTGAAAGCACGTTTGGTCTGGAACGCGCTTTCAGAACACCTCCATCCCAGTCGATATGAAAGGTAAGAATATGCGGGATAATACGCAAACAACTGGCACCACCGCGGACGTGATTTCGGTCTTGCGGCTGACGCCGCTCAACACCGCCACTCGGACCACAACGATCAAATCGGTGCGCACGCTTCGGGAGGTCCTCTCGGGTGGGCCCGACATCCCGGCCGAGGAATTCTTCGCGGCGGTAGAATCCGAGCAACTCGAGGAGCTACGCGAACAGCTTGGCGATCATCACAGTCAAATCCTCAGCGATGTGAAACGCGCAAAACGGGCCTGGGAAGACCCGTTCCGTCGGGGTCTGGTTTTGCGGTTACGGGGGCGGTTGCCGACCTTGCAGGATGCGATCGACGCCGCAGAAGCAGGCGGTTACTCCGAACAGGGCAAACGGACAGTTCAGTCTCTCCGCAAGCTGGCCGAAAGTCAGGCCACGTCACCCGCGGGCATCATCGCCACTGCGATCGTGGTGGAGCCCTTGTTGCGCCGACTGACACCGGAACACCTCGATGTGCATACATCCAAGTCCCTCAGTAACAAGCTTGCCCAGATCCGCGCTGCCGTGAGACTTGTGGATCCCAACGCCATCTCCGGCAAAGCAGCGGATATCAAGGCCCTGCCGAAAGTCTGGCGCGACATGCTCGAGAAGCTCGAACCGAATGTCCCGGCCTCCTGCAATGCAGAGATTGCCATCTTTCGTCGGCTGGCCGTTCGGGCCAACCGGGACGGCCTGTTGCCCGAAGAGGTGCAGGCCGGGTTCCTGGTGAACTTCGTAGAGCATGAGCTGGCCACCAAATCGGATAGCCACAAAGATAAACTGCGTCGTGCTGGACGTGTCTGGAATGAGGTCATTGCGTCAGAGGGTCTTTCAGCTGCGCATTTTGAGAACAGCGGCCCGCAAAATCGGCTGCCGGATGTTGCGTGGGAGGCGGTCCCGGAGACCATCCGTACCCGCGTGGAGGCACTAATGGGCCGGATGGTGGCGCCGCAGGGGGATGAGGAATGGTCGNCGTTCATCGAAGACGCCGATGAAGACGATCTCGGACTGGGCGATCTCGTTAGCGATACTGAAGCCATCGCCGCAGCGATCCCCCGCGAGTTGGGCACGCAGCGCAATCTGCGCGATGCAATAAAACGCGTCTGGCATGCCGCAGAGACCAATCCAATGGTGACCCGGAAACCCGAGCGGCTGGAAGATCTGTTCCGCCAGGATTGTCTGGTAGCCACCGTGGCTGCCATTCGTGAGAAACGCCGGGTCAGGGTGGAAGCACGGGGAGAGTCGTGGCAGGCACATAAAAAGGGGCGATATGAATGCTCTTTGGTGCAGGCCCTCTATTCTGTCGGAAAATCCTGTGACCTGCCCGAGGACATTCTCGAACCGGTTCGGAAAATGACCCTCAATCTGGATCCAAGCGTGGTCGGCACCAAGCTGAAGTCCGATGGCACTCTGGCCTATGTTTACGAGGATCGAAAGATCGGCCGCCATCATGAGGACATGCTGCGTCAGTTCAACGAGGACGCAGCCCTCAAAAGGTGGCTCCAGGCACCGGGCGTCCTTTGGCAGCAAGCTGAAAAATGGGGCAAACAGGGTCGAAACCGACCCACGATCGCACAGGCTTCGCTGGCGAGGTCAGCCCTGATCGCGCAGTTGGCGCAGCGGGTTACGCCGATGCGGCGCACCAATCTGGTGCGGTTACGGGCCTTTGGCGATGAAGCACATTTTAGCCTGCCGATCGGGGCAGGGGAAGGGACACTGATCCTGCCTGGGGCCGAACTGAAGAACTTAAGATCCATCCATGTCACGATCGACCAGGAAACCGTCCGGATGCTGAAACGCTTCATCGAGGTCTATCGCCCTCTGTTCGTCGAGCGCTCAAAAGCGGATCCTGAAAACCCGCATCTCTTTCCCGGGGCCGGAAACGAACGCAAAGAGCGCGGGGAAAACGGCGCCTACCCCCAAGGCTTTGGGTATATGATCAAAAATAAACTATGCCAAAGGTTCCGTCACCACATCCGGAAACACGTTTTGTTGCGCATGGATTTGCAGGTAATGCGCNATATCGCTGGGAAAGTGATCCTCGATATGGACCCCAGCGCCATGGGGCTGGTGCAGGAAGTTCTGGGACACAAACGGATCGAAACCACGCAGAGCTATTATGCGCAGGTCAGCAAGATCGTCGCGCAGAAGAATTATTTGCAGCTGCTCGACCAGTATTCTCGTCGCGTCATGTCGCATGTCGATTTCCGCATCGACCTCGAACAGCAACTGGAGGGCTGAGAGATGCCAAAGTATCGCCTGTCCCTGCCGCCGTCAGACTGGCCCGAAGACATTCGGGCCAGGTTCGACACGGTCTTCGCGGATTCTTCAAAGCGCCAGCGCCCTCGCCTTTCGCAGGCGTTGGGTCGCTGGCTGCTGGAAGCCGGGCAGGATGATCTGCCCCCGGAATTGATTACCCCGGCCCTGCTGGAGCGCCGCCTCGGGCACCTCCGTCCGGAAATGCAAGCCGCCGCCCGCCAGGCCCTGCAAGCGGTTTTCCCCGAGGCTAATGTCTTTTGCCGCGAAACCCGGGTTGAGGTCNAGAGCAAGCGTGCGGCGTTGCAACGCGAGATNGCCCGCAACTGGCATCGCTTGCCATCCGCATGGCAGGAGGCCGCGAAACCCAAGCTGCATTTCTGCCCTGAGGGGTTGAACGATGGGCTTCTGGTCGAGGCCTGGACTCCAGATANGGTGCGAACACGCATGCAAGCCGCTTGCGCGTTTTTCGACTACTGCCGAGACGCGGGCTTGGTCGAAGATGTGACGCCAAATAGCGTCAAGCCTTACCTCAACCAGCGTCAGGATCTCTACCGGGCTGGAAAGGTCTCGATTGCCAGCACGCGCGGTGCGCTCCAGAAGTTGAAACTGCTTGGAGTTGCCCTGTTTCCCGACCGCAATTGGGATTGGTTCAATCCGGCATTGCGGTTTCTGAGGAAGAAGGCTGCGTTGCAACCCTCCCGCAATGACGGTCGCATTGTCGATCTCGCTGAGCTGAAGCTGGCGGCGCTCAGTTGTTCCGAGGAGGCGCTGCGGCGTCACAAGGCTGCCAAGGGCTACAAGAAACGCGCCAGCGCCAACAAGCTGGCGCGCACAGGCCTGGCGATTTCATTGCTGGTGAACTCGCCCATTCGCAGGGAATCCCTGGCAGCACTGGACCTGAAAGAAAATTTCGATACCGGGTTCACCCGGCTTTACCTCTCATCGCGCGAAACCAAGGACAAGCAACGCGATGAACGGCTGTTGTCACCAGAGGTGCAGAAACAGCTGCGCGACTACATAGAACACCATCGGGTCGTTGTCGCACCTACGCAGGAAACCGCCTTGTTTATCGGCAGTTGGGGCAAGCCCGTGACACCAGACTATCTGAGCCAGACGGTCGGCGATCAATGCGAGAAGCTCTTTGGCAAGCGCGTGACCCCACAGGTCATTCGCAACATCATTGCCGGCTTCATTGTTTCTGAGGCGCCGGAAAAGGCCAGTCTGGCAAGCATTGTTTTGAACCACGCTTCGACAGCAACCACTGAAACCTACCGGGCCAACGGCAAGCAGGTCCAGGCGGCGAAGAAGCTGCGCGCGGCGAATGACAAAGGCCGGGCGGACCATGGCGTGGAAACGATGCTTTCAGGGAAGCCTCGGAAGGGCAGGGGGAACAACCGCCAAGGAAAGCCCGTGCAGGAGCGGCCTCTAAGGCGCAGGCGCGGGGTGCCCTGACAGGAAGCATCCGTGCCTCCCCAAAACCAGAAAACAACGGATCTGGTATGGGTAGTACCCAACCGGGTGATGTAAGAAGCCGCACGTGGCGGTATGACGACAACGGGGGCAGGCCATATGCTGTGATCGGAACCGGGCATCGCAGCAAGCGTACCGAAGTGCTTGAGCAATTTTATGGCTCCATGTTCAATGCACTTGCGAAATTCGAAACCAACACTTTTCAACATCAAACTCGCAGAACCTCGTTATGAACGAGCGAGCGACGGAGGCAGGTCAGGACAACGAGATCATTCTTTCTGGAACTCTCATCATCACCGCAATAGCAGTCGTGATTTTTGCCTGGTTCAATATGAAGTAATCAGGAGGCCACCTCCTTCATCTCTTCGCTTTCGACGCCTGTGTAATCGGCCGCCCCATACGGCTTTGGAGATGGTCATTCGAAAGTCGTGAACCTTATCCTTAGGGATAAAATATGTCGCTGCAGCCACGGGAAGAACAGCTTTTATCCCGTGCGATAAAGTCATCTTGATTTTGCCAATCTGATCCATCATTTATCATACAGGATAAGGGTGGCGATATGGCACAGTCGGCTGACACTTTGGCATGGGCAACGAAAATCGGGTCGAGCATCAGGTCGCGGCGAAAACGCCTCGGGCTGAGCCTCGAGGACCTGTCGCGCCTCTCAGGCTCTACCGTTCCGACGCTCTCACATATTGAGCGCGGCACCAGGGACGTCAAGCTATCGACCCTGGTGTCTATTTCTCAGGCTCTGAGGACTGAGCTTCCAGATCTATTCCTGACTGACACACTCTCGCCCGCAAAGATTGTCTCACCTGATCCTGGGCAGGGCGGCTATGACCTGGAAGATGACTGATGGCAGAGAGCGAAACCCCAGCCCTTTACCATAAGTGTTGCTGGTTGTGAGGCTCGTTGAACTTTGAAAACCGCATAGTAAAACACCCGCGCTGACTGCTCAACGCGGGTGTTATTCTGGTGGTGGAGGTGGGTGTCAGGCGGCCACTGGGATTCGATTTTTAGAAGTGGCGACACTCAGCGCCCCGGTGGTGGAGGCTGATTTCCGTTTCTTGATGACGATATCAATGTCGCGGCCGAGCTTCAGTAGCATGCGAAGCAGCCTTTCAGCTGAAAAACTTTCCAGCTTCCCATTTAGCAGCTTGGAAACATGCGGTTGGGGAATGTCGAGAATTTGCCCCGCCTCTTTTTGAGTGAGGTGGCGATGTTTGATGATAGACGCAACCTGCATAGCGAGTGTAGCCTTCAGGCTGAGCTCTTCGGCATCCTCGAGCCCAAGATCTGCGAAAACATTTCCAGAGCCTGCAACAATTTGTTCTGTCATTTTCCGATTCCTTTCCTGAACTCTTCGTAATCTTTTTCCGCGAGCTTGATCCTGGATTTGATCAATTCCTTGTCTTTTTGAGGGGTCTTGATCCCCGATTTGGATTTCTTCTGGAAGGCGTGAAGGACATACACGGCCCCCTTCAGCCTAAGAAGATATACACACCGGTAAGTGTCTCCATCATGGTCATCCACTACCTCCAGGACACCTGTCCCCATCCCAGAGAGTGTTTTCACATTTTCAGCGCGGCCACCTCCTTGCGCATACATCAATGCAGTGCCCATGTCTTTCTTGACTGCGTCAGGGAACGCTCTCATATCCTTCTGAGAACTGCCCACCCACCGACACGGCTTGAGTTCTGACTTCCTTCTTATACTCATTTAGGTATATCCTGTCAACATTCAAACGGAACTGTCGTTTTCTCTCATTTTAATGGCCTTGCAGGTTTTGAAACGCCATTTCAATAGAATAGCTCCTTCGCATCGACCTTCCCCTTCGCCAACCCCAACTTCATCGCTGACGCATTCCGTGCGGTGGGACATAAAAGAAACGCTTCCAATTGTTGAAGCCGTTAGGTTCTTTTGTTACAAAAACTCGGACATAAATAGATATCGTCCGAGGAAACGTAACACCCTTATGAATAAAAAAACGACACAAAAGGAACGCCTGTTTCGCCTTCTGGAGGAGCGGACAATCGTGCGCGCCAGTGAATTTAATGATGCTGGTATAGCGGCAACAACCGTTTCACGTGCGGTTGAAGATGGTGACGTTATACGGATCGGCCGAGGTCTCTACCAGCTTCTGGATAGCGAAACTGGCAGTGAGCAGACGCTCGCCGAGGCGTCGAAAAAAGTGCCAGGGGGCACGATCTGTATGGTCTCGGCGCTGGCATTCCATGGACTTACCGACCAGATGCCGAGCAAGATCTGGATTGCTATTGGTGCAAGGGACTGGAAGCCCAAGGTCAAATATCCCCCGATCCGTTTTGTAAGGTTTCGAGACCCCTACCTAAAACACGGAGTAGAATTCCGTCGCATTGCAGATGTTGAAGTTCCGGTTTATTCCATTGCCAAGTCGCTTTCAGATGCATTCAGAAACCCCAAGATGCTGGATCGGTCTGTGGCAATCGAATGCCTGCGCAACGCGATACGAAGTCACAAGGCTACACCGTCTGTGATTGCAGAAACCGCGAAGAAATGCGGAGCATGGAAACAGATGCGGCCATATTTGGAGGCAATAGCCCACGATGGCTAAGGCACCAAAGGACATGGCGGCTTCGATCCGCCAAAGACTGCTTAATTTGGCACGGCAAGAAGGGAGGGTCTTCGCCCGCATTCCCCAAGTAACTCGCTGATTTCGCTGTCCTGCCATTGATATTTCTTATATAAATCATGGTGTTGATGGATGTGAGGGGCGCGTTTCATGGATCACCCGGAGGGTGCAAGCTTGCAGCGAGCAGATCGAGTGGATTTTGACCGCCGTGTGCGGGTGGAGTTCCGAGGTGCGCAGATCGGGTCTGTTGCATTAACTTCCCGATCACCGCAAGTTCCGTGTGCTGATGATGGGGGATCCGATGGCACAGCGCAAGAATCCGTTCAAGCGGCATCGTTTTCCGCGGGAGATAATCCTTCTGGCGGTGCGCTGGTACTGTCGCTACCCGCTTTCGTGTCGCGACGTCCGCGACATGCTGGCCGAGCGCGGGGTGACGGTCGACGCCTCCACGATCCACCGCTGGGTCAGGAAGTTCGGCCCCGAGATCCGCAAACGGGCCTACGGTGGCCATCGTTCTTGGCGCGGGTTGCAATGGCATGTCGATGAGACCTACATCCGCGTTGGCGGACGCTGGTGTTACCTGTGGCGCGCCGCCGATCAGTTCGGCCAGCTGATCGA
>PBFR01000003.1 GCA_002718735.1 Halobacteriovoraceae bacterium
TAACAAAAGAGCCGTATGATGCAGTCAGTAGGACATAATCGCTGGGAAACTAACCGGACATTATCGCTGGGATTCAACATAAAAAGTTTTTACTGTCAAAGGTTTAGACAGTTCTCTAGATTTGGAAGCAAGGTGAGGGCGAATTGATTCATAAATAATGACACCGAAATTGGTACGAAAGATTGTGACTTTTGCCAGAAGATGCCCCGATGTTTCATAATTATGTAACTACCAAACCACATAATTTGAACGACTTGGAGGTCGCTATGAACATCGAGGCACGAAGAGCTTACATCAAAGCTGTCAAAGAACGCTACACTCAATCTTCAAAAAAAGATAAATCACGCATACTTAATGAACTTTGCCTAATTTGTGGATACTCTAGAAAGCATGCAATAAAGCTTTTAAGTGAAATCCACTCTTCCGCAAATGTATTGGAATTCAAACGTCGCCCTGGAGCCCCCAAGACCTACTCAAGCTCAGTAGATGCCAGACTTGTAGAGCTATGGCAGATCATGAATTATCCCTGTTCTAGGCACCTCAAACAGGCCTTACCACTATGGTTGCCTTATGACCTAGAAACCGACGAGAACACCAAAAGACAACTTCTGGCCATGAGTGAATCAACAATTGAAAGAAGACTCAGACCGACCAAAAACAAGCGACCAAAAGGAAAGTCCGCAACAACACCGCCCAAATTAAAAACTCAAATACCTTTAAAACTATGCAAAGAAGATGACCGAAAAACCGTTGGTTTCTTTGAAGCGGACACCGTCGCTCACTGTGGTGATTCGCTCTCAGGTGAATTTGCATGGACACTCACAATGACAGATCTCTGTTCGGGATGGACTGAAAATCGTGCGAGTCTCACGAAATCCGCCGAGCAAATCAAAGCAGGCGTTAAAGATATAGAAAAGTCTCTACCATTCGTTATGATGGGGTTTTCAAGTGACAATGGCAGCGAGTTTTTAAACTCAACTCTTCATGAATTTCTGGTTGAAGAAAGAGGAAATGCTGTCGAATTCACCAGAGGGCGTCCTTATAAAAAGAATGACAACGCTCATGTTGAGCAGAAAAATTTTACTCACGTAAGAAATATTTTTGGCTATGAAAGAATAGAGGGCCAAAATCTCGTTGAAAAGATGAATCACATATATCGAGAACTTTGGTGTCCTCTTAAAAATTTCTATACACCGTGTATAAAATTGAAAGAAAAACAGAGGGTAGGCTCAAAAATAAGAAAGAAATATGACATACCAAGGACACCATTTCAAAGGCTTTTGGACTCGAAGCAACTCAGCATGAAAGAGATTGAAAGCTTGCAAAATGAGAAGAATGGACTGAACCCCTTTAAGCTTCAAAGGCAGTTAAAACAGGAATTAAAAGATTTTTATGAAATGCTTGAAAAATACCGATATGTAAAACGAGCTGCATAGATTATGACTAGGGGCAGCTCGGTATCATTTAATTATGACTTAATACGTTCCCAGCGATTATGTCCTACTGACTGCATCATACGGCTCTTTTGTTATGTCCGTAGATTCGTTGGCTTTTAACCGCTTTTGGCTTTATTTCCTTATTCATAATATCAAAGCTCTGACTACCATCAATGTGGGTATTTATGTTCACTTCACGACCTCGATAGCACCTTTTTTCATCAATCAACCATGTCACCGAGTTATAGGAAAAAACATTTCCAACACCAATTTTCCGTCTCTCTTTTTTGCAAAATACAAAATCCAGCCTGCCAAAAACATTTTTACGATAAGCTTTTTCTTCTTCTTGTGGCTCTACACTGAATTGTAAATTGAATCTATCTATGAAATCTTTTTTTAAAAACTTATTCGCTTCTTCCATTGTTTCTATATTATAAAACTTTAATTCTGCTACCAAACGGTCTTGTAGTGTTCTAAAGAGCCGCTCGATGCGTCCTTTGGCCTGAGGTGAACTCGCAAGCACCAGCTGAATGTTTACTTGGTTAAATGCCCTCGAAATTTGAGAATCAAAGTCCCGATCTACCTTTCCGTAAATTCCTGCTTGATCCATATAAAATGCTTCTGGAATTCCATTCTTATCCACAACCTCTTTAATGACTTTCATTGAATGAAGTGATTTTTCACCGTGAAAAAACTCAGCTGCTAACATCTTTCCTGTGGCATCATCGATTGCGGCAATAAGGTCACTTCTTTGTTCTCCAAACCAAACATGATCACTTCCATCAAATTGCACAAGCATTCCTTCTCTTGGCAGTCTTGGCCTTGGTTTGAATGATCTTCTCTTAAGTCTTCTAGGAGACTTAACAAGGTTGTGCTTTGTTGCAATTCGGTGCAGAGAACTTTTAGAAATTTTTATGTGCTCATATGCCTCAAGTTTTTCTCTGAAGTGCACCAAATTGAACCCATTATACTTATGCTTCAAAAGGTCAACAATGAGGGCCTCTATTCGCTCTGGAGACTTGTTGTGAGGCGTGGAACCGACGTTTTTATGAATAACTCCTAGAAAGTCTTCAGATTCGACTCTTTTAACAATTCTTTGGGATTGTCGATAAGATTTTCCAATGAGATTTGAAAACTCTTTTATTGATAATTTTCCCGCCAAGACTTCACATGCGAGCCTATAGATCTTCAACTGCTTTGTATCCATACTTATTTTTCCCATCATATTCTCCAGTAATTTCATTACCGAGAATAATAATATTAATGCGTTAAGTAGGACATTTTGGCTGGGAAATAAGGATAGGACATAATTGTCGAATCTTTATACAGTAAAAACTTTTTACACACTTTCGCCCCCTTAAANACCTGAAATAACAATCTATTTTTTGGCACCAATGTTGAAACTATAAAAGGCGTAACAATCAACAGGGGGTTATGATGAGAGAGAGACAAAGAGAAACAATTCAACTATTTTTAGGTTCATTGGCAACACTATTTTTTGTGGCCTTTATGGGAAGTGCCAACGCAGCGGTAAAGCCAATTGAGTGTAAAACTAATTTTGGAGAGAAGAGTTTTACCATTGAAGATGAATCAGTTGCCTTTCATCAGGTTCAAGAAAAAATAGGCAGAAGTGTATCATCTGTATACGAAGCAAGAACTCAAAGGACCCACAAAGGAATAAGAAAGTCGCTTTACTTAAATGGTGACAAACACCTTATTCACATTGAAAACTTCAAAGAATTCGATGCATCCAAGGACTATTTGGCGGTAACATCGCCTAAAGGTCACAAGATGACTTACCCACTTAATTGTGGATATTTAAATTAACATGACAAACAATGGATGGCGTTCCCCCTAACGCCATCTGTCTTTACCTATTTCCCTTTCATTCCTAATATTTTTTTATGAATCCACTTATCGAAGATTTTGAAAATAAGCTTCTTGAAGATCCTGAAAATGAGTTCCTGCTTAATCTTATTGAAAAGTCACAAAAGAAGAATATATCGAAAATGAAAGCGCCAACAACATATATGTTGGAGATGCTCAATGATATTGATCGAAATGAGTTTTATAAAAAACTAATCGAAAAANACGCAACAGGAAAAGATATNTTAGAGATTGGGTGTGGCCTAGGTCTTTTATGTAAATACCTAGTCGACTCAAATTGCTCCTCATTGACGACTTGTGAGATAAACCCACACAACTTTAATGTGGCCAAAAGCTTTTTAAAAGACAATGGAATTTACAATAAAGTATCAATGGTCAATAAAAGCTCATATGAACTTCGCCTTAATAAGGATGTACAAAAAGTCGACTACATCATCCAGGAACTTTGGCCTAATAATGGTTTTGGCGAGAACATCCTCTCTACAGTTAAGAATGCAAAAAGGTTTCTAAAACCCACAGGCAAGATCCTTCCTGGAAATTTTGAATTAAATGCAGTTCCAGTAAACTTGGTCTACAATCAACAATTTAGAGAAAGAAGCCCTGACATAAATGTAAGTTCATGGGATCGTTTTTTTGCGAACAATCTCATTAGACTGCAACAGTCCAAATTAAAGGATTACTCAGATAAGATTTATACTCTATTTTCAATTGATCTAAATAGTGACTTTGCAATGAAGGACAGCTACGTTCTTGGCCCAGAAAGCCTTAAGGGATACAATGCGATTCTCATTTATTTAAGAATCTTTGAAAAAGATCTCTCAATCTCAACGTGGGATAAGGCCAAAGACCAGCACACAGCAAGTCTTTGGCAACCATTGGTTTATCTGTTTGAAAAGGGCTCAGCAGTAAAGATCAGCTATGATAGAGACTCTTTTTCCGTAGCCTCTGAAGAGCGACTCTCTTCAGTATAGTAAATAATTCGATCACCCGGTTGAGGCGGTCTGAGGTCTTTGTCTGTTATAAACTGAACTCTGCCTGTCTCTCTGACGATTAACATCACTAGAATTANCCTACCCTTTTGTTCCTCTTTGAAAACCTTGAAGTTAAATTTCTCAGTTAGCTTGACGCTCTTAAATGTCCAACCGGAGTGGTACTTCTCCATCATATTCTCAAATAGAGCTTCATCAGAGTTTTCAAATTTTGCCATTGTGTTTACTTCGGTATCAAAGTCTCCACCCAAGGCCTCTTCGTGAGTTGGGAGTTGATAAACATGATCAGAGCCAAGCTCGTGCTCCAAGTTATGAACAAGCAGCGAATTGTATGAGTCATCTTCAGTAAGTGCTAGGAGGTAGTTATATATTGTAAGCTCTGGTTCTCCATATTCTATATCGTGCAGAATTTTTCCAAAGTGAACTTTAATCCCGCGCTGTCTTGCTTCACTGAGTTTATACCAAGAGTGATCTGAGATCATAACAGGAAGCTTTAAATCTTGAAGTTTAGTGGCAAGTTGAACACTCCAAGGAGAGGCTCCAACGATTAAAACTCCATTTTGACCTTCCGTTCTCAAACCAAACAGTCTGGAAAATGGCTTAAGCCAAAGGCTGTGAACTACAACTGTTAAGATTATAACTGAGAACACCACTGGCAATACGAACTTTCCCTCTTCAAATCCGGCATCCACAAGACCCGCTCCAACAACCCCAGCAACAGAAGCTGCCACGATACCTCGTGGCCCGTAAAGACCAATGAGAAGTCTTTCTTTAAAAGAGACATCACTTTTTATAGTACTTACAAAAATTGCTATTGGTCTTAGAACAAAAGACAACAGGAAGATGTATAAGTAGTGCCTAAAACTCAATTCTTTCCATACATCTATGTCTAGAGTAGACGCCAGGATAATAAAGATTGTGGATACAGCAAAAATGGCAAGTGACTCCTCAAAACGACGAAGTTCCTTAGTTATTCTAACATCTGTATTTCCAACAATAAGTCCCATAATCGTCGCAGTCATTAAACCAGAGCCTTTCTGTAACAACTCACTGGCGATGTATAGCACCAAGATTAATGTAATAAAGAATGGTATCTTTAGAAACTGAGGAATTAGAGCATGCTTTGATGCCCATAGAATAAAAATACGAACACTAAAGGCAATTGGAAATGAAACAGCTGCAACTTTTAAAATATCTAAAAAAATATGATAGGCGTCGCTATGCCCTTGCAAAATAAAGTTAAATATAAGTACGGCAATCATTGCTCCAATTGGATCATTAATAATGCCTTCCCACTTTAAATACCTTGAGGTGGACTTTACGAGCTTTGCTTCCCTTAGCGCTGGAATAATCACCGTTGGCCCTGTAACAACAAGAATGGAACCAATTAGCAAACTCACTTTCCAATCAATACCCGCTATAAAGATTCCTGATGCCGCCCCAAGAATAATGTGTAAAACAACCGCCAAGGAGAAAAGCCTTACAAGCCCCCTGCCGACGTGGCGAAACTCATAAAATTTAAGAGACATCCCCCCCTCAAATAGGATTACAGCAACGGCCAACTCGATGAGTGGATTCAATAATTCTCCAAACATGACATTTGGATGGATGAGACCCAATACTGGTCCGGCAAGTATCCCCAAGGCCAAGAGTAATATAATGACAGGGAACCTAAGCTTCCATGCAATCCACTGCGAAGCAATTCCAAGCCCAAACACAATACCAAGTTCTTTAAAAATTAATGCGTGATGATCCATGATTTCACTTTATCTTAAGAATCCATATAAAGACAAATTAACTCAGAGCAGAACAAGCTTTGTCTAATATGAATTCACAAAGAGTCCCTATAAATGTATGGTAAATAGCGTAAAAATTATCCAATCATTAAGGGAACTATCATGGAATACAATTTCAAAGAGATTGAACAGAAGTGGCAAAAATACTGGGATGAAAACAAGACCTTCAAATCTGTGGTCGATGAGTCAAAACCAAAATANTACGTTTTAGACATGTTCCCATACCCTTCAGGCTCGGGACTTCACGTTGGACATCCAGAAGGTTACACTGCAACAGACATTGTCGCGCGTCAAAAAAGAATGACAGGCCACAACGTACTTCACCCAATGGGCTGGGACAGCTTTGGACTTCCAGCAGAAAATTATGCGATTAAAACTGGAACCCACCCTGCAGTTACAACAGAAAAAAATATTGAAACATTCAAGCGTCAGTTAAAAATGCTTGGTTTCAGCTATGACTGGGACAGAGAGGTTGCTACCTCCAAAGTTGATTTTTATAAATGGACTCAGTGGATCTTCGTTCAGCTTTACAACAAGGGCCTTGCTTATGAGTCCGAAATGAATGTCAATTGGTGCCCAGAGCTTAAAACAGTTCTTGCCAACGAAGAAATTGTAGATGGCAAGTCTGAGGTTGGCGGTCACCCAGTAATAAGAAAACCAATGAAGCAGTGGATGCTTAGGATCACAGAGTATGCTGACAGGCTCCTTGAAGGACTTGATGANCTTGACTGGCCAGAATCAATTAAAGACATGCAAAGAAACTGGATCGGAAAGTCAGAGGGAGCTCAAGTTGCTTTCACCACAGACAGTGGTGACAAAATAGAAGTCTTCACCACAAGGCCAGACACTCTTTTTGGAGCAACTTACATGGTATTAGCTCCAGAGCATGATCTAGTTGAGAAGCTAACTACTGCTGAGCAAAAAGAGGCGGTAAAGGCATATCAAGATGAAGCCGCCAAAAAATCCGATTTGGAAAGAACTGAATTAAACAAGGACAAAACAGGAGTTTTTATTGGTGCATACGCTACCAATCCTGCAAATAACAAGAAAGTTCCAGTTTATATCTCCGATTATATCTTAGCCACTTATGGCACTGGAGCGATTATGGCCGTGCCTGCCCATGACGAAAGGGACTACGAATTTGCCAAAAAATTCGATCTTGAAATCATACCTGTATTGGAAGGCGGTAATGTTGAGGAAGAGGCCTACACTGGCGACGGCTCTCACATAAACTCTGATTTCCTAAATGGCCTAAATAAAGAAGAAGCTATTCAAAAGATGGTTTCTTGGCTTGAAGAAAAGAATCTTGGCTTTAAAAAGATCAACTATAAAATTAGAGACTGGCTATTCTCTAGACAACGTTACTGGGGCGAACCATTCCCAATACTTAAGTTTGAAGATGGGACTGTTCGTTGCTTGGAAGAAGATGAACTGCCAGTAACCCTTCCAGAAGTTGAGAAGTACGAGCCTAGCGGAACAGGCGAATCCCCACTTGCAACGATTGACGAGTGGCTCTACATAACTGATCCAAAGACTGGAAAGAAGGCAAGAAGAGAAACCAACACTATGCCTCAGTGGGCCGGATCTTGTTGGTACTACCTTCGTTATATTGATCCAAAGAATGCCGAAAAACCATGGGATGAAGATCTAGAAAAGTACTGGATGCCAGTTGATCTTTACGTAGGTGGTGCAGANCACGCAGTAATGCACCTTCTGTATGCACGATTCTGGCACAAGGTTTTATTTGACCTAGGATTAGTTTCTTGTGACGAGCCGTTCAAAAGGCTAATTAACCAAGGTTTAATTCTTGGCGAGGACGGAGANAAGATGTCCAAATCAAGAGGAAACGTAATCAACCCAGACGGCGTTGTTGCCGAGTATGGTGCAGACACTTTAAGACTTTATGAAATGTTCATGGGGCCTTTGGAGAAGGTAAAGCCATGGAACATGAACGGCCTAAAGGGTGTTTATAACTTTATGGGCAAGGCCTTTAAGACTTTTGGTAACAAAGATCTTTGGNCAGANGACNGTGATGAGACCACTAANTTATTGCACAANACNATTAAAAAGATCACTGAAGATATTGATGGTTTAAAATTTAATACCGCAATTTCTCAAATGATGATTTTTACCAATCATTGCTCCAAGACCAAGAAGTTCTCAAAAGAGACAGCTGCAACTTTTGCTCTGTTAATCTCTCCATTTGCCCCTCACGTGGGAGAGGAACTGTGGGAGATGGCCGGAAATAAACAATCCCTGGCAACGGCCTCTTGGCCAAAATTTGATCCAGAGCTTGCAAAAGACGACCTTGTAACCATGGCCGTACAAGTAAATGGAAAAACAAGGGCCACTTTGGATGTTCCAGCAGATATCACCAAAGAGGAGTTCTTTGCAAAAGCAAAAGCTGACGAAAGAATCTCTAAGCACCTCGAAGGCAAAAACCTTGTTAAGGAAATCTTCGTTCCAGGAAAGATCTGCAACTTTGTTGCTAAATAAATCTTAATTGGGCGTCACATGGCGCCCAATCCCAAACTTTTTAAACTCTTCCAACCTACATTTTTGCCAGTACCTACCTTTTACCCTTAAAATAAACTGTTCGCTTATTGAGGAGGTAAAATGCAAAATCGAATTGAGTCAGTTGATCAGTATAGAGAGTTCTATAATTCAAGCTTGGAGNACCAAGAAGCATACTGGTCTAATATTGCCGAAACTTTTACATGGAAGAAGAAGTGGAACAAGGTANCAAGTGGCAACTTTGATGAGCTAAATGTTAAGTGGTTTGAGGGGGCGACCCTAAACATCACCGAAAACTGTCTCGATAGACATGTGCAAAACCATCCAGACAAGGTGGCCATTCACTGGGAACCAAATGACCCAAGCGATCGCGCAATTAGTTTCACATACGCTGAAGTATTGGAACAAGTTAACAAGTTTTCAAATGTTTTGGTTGAAAATGGTGTAGAGAAAGGAGACCGAGTTTGTTTCTATATGTCCATGATTCCCGAGCTTTTANTTGGCGTGTTGGCGTGTGCTCGAGTTGGAGCTGTGCATAGTGTGGTATTTGGAGGTTTTTCGGCAAAAGCTTTGGGCGGAAGGGTTAAAGATTGTAAGGCGAAACTTGTAATAACNAATGATCAGGCCTATCGCGGTGATAAAATAATACCTCTTAAAGCAATAACCGACGAGGCAATTGAAAACTGCCAATCTGTTGAAAAGGTTCTAGTTTTTAAAAGAACGGGTGCGGATGTTCATATGNAGGCAGGAAGAGATCTCTGGCTAAACGACCTTCTTGCACAGGCCTCAGATTCCTTTAAAGCGCGGGAAATGGATGCTGAAGACCCTTTGTTCATCTTATATACATCTGGATCAACAGGAACTCCTAAAGGACTCCAACACACAACTGCTGGATATATGGTCTGGGCCAGTGAGACTTTTAAAAATGTTTTTCAGGCCGACAAAAGTGATGTTTATTGGTGTAGTGCAGACATTGGCTGGATTACAGGACACAGTTATATAACTTATGGGCCAATGTTAAATGGCGTAACCCAAGTTATGTTTGAAGGTATTCCAACTTTTCCCGATCCATCAAGATTTTGGCAGGTTTGCGACAAGTATCAAGTAAGTCACTTCTACACTGCTCCCACAGCGATAAGAGCACTTGAGGCCTGTGATCCCGAGTATGTGGAAAAAGCTGATCTTTCTTCCCTTAAAGTTTTAGGAACAGTAGGCGAACCAATAAATGAAGAGGCATGGAATTGGTATTATGAAAAAGTTGGTAAGAAGAATTGTCCAATTGTAGATACTTGGTGGCAAACAGAGACTGGCGGCATCATGATTTCAAGCATGGCCGGAGTAACACCATCAATACCTTGCTTTGCAACTCTTCCACTCCCAGGAGTTGAGCCAGTCCTACTTGATGACAAAGGAAATAAGCTTGAAGGTAGTCCCGCAGAAGGAAACCTTTGTATAAATAGGCCATGGCCTGGAATGGCAAGAACTATCTATGGTGACCATGAGAGGTACAAACAAACTTACTTCAGCACATATCCTGGCAAGTATTTTACTGGAGATGGTGCAAAACGTGATGAAGAAGGAAACTACAGAATTACTGGACGTGTGGATGATGTGATTAACGTCTCGGGACATAGAATTGGAACAGCTGAAGTTGAAGATGTAGTCGATGAACACCATGGAATAGTTGAAGCTGCCGTTATTGGCTTTCCTCATGAAATTAAAGGTCAGGCAATAATGGCCTATATCATCCCAAACAGTTCGAATACATCAGATGACGAGACCCTCTTAAAAGATCTAAACGAAATGATAACCAAAGAAATTGGTCCAATAGCAAAACTTGAAAGAATCATTGTAACAAAAGATTTGCCTAAAACTCGNTCAGGAAAAATTATGAGAAGAATTCTTAGAAAAGTTGCGGCCAAAGAGTTTGATCAACTAGGCGACACATCAACCTTGTTAAATCCGGAAGCTGTTGACTCTATAATCGAAAAGATTAAAGCTCAATAGTCTCGTTCTTTATTTTATCAAGACTTATAGGGTTATGGGCGGTGTAAATAACCGCCCTCTCTTTAAACCACTTCTCCATTAATTTCCAGAGTCTTTCATCAGTTGCTCTATCCATTGCTGAAAACGCCTCGTCAAGCAACACAAGTCTTGGAGATAGGCACTCCAATATTGAAATAGAAACAAGCTGCTTCTCTCCCCCACTAAGAGTGGCAAGAGGGCGCTTCATTATCTCGATTTTATCAAACTCTTCAAAGATCCATGGTCTAAACTTAACACCTCTATTCTTTTTATAAGAAAGCACAGTTCTTATAAATGCCTCAACTTTTTGATCTGNNGTGATGGTGTGTTGAGAAATAAAGGCAACGTCATCTTTTTCNGCATGAAGGGACTTAACAACTTCCCCGTTATAGCTAAAAGATTCACAGCTAAATTTTTTAAGTCCCATCAGTGCCAATAAGAGTGAGCTTTTGCCACTGCCTGAAGAACCTTCGATTTTCAAAGTTTCGCCATCGGAAACTTTTAATTTTTCCACCAATATTTTCGGCGAATAAATTTTTAACCTTTTAACATNAAGCATTCTCACCTACCAAAACTTCAGGGTGATTTTTTATTTTATGGCCAACCATAAAGCCCACNANAAGAATGCCCAACAAAATTGTAGTTTGAATGGCAACTAAAATGAAATACTGATACTTTGCCGCAATAAAGGTGTCCTGGCCTGCAATTAATTGTCCCGTCATCATCCCGGGGATGCTAACAATCCCCACAACAAGCATNGTATTCAAAATTGGGGTTAAACCAGACTTCAATGCCCTGGTCATTAGTGGAAGAATGGCCTCTTTATGGTTTGCGCCAAAGCCAATTGATTGAATGAGAAAGTCGCGCCTAGCGGAAAAGCTTTCCGACAAGCTATTTAGCCCCAGAGTGAGACCATTAAGAGAGTTCCCAACCAGCATTCCCACAAATGGTATAAAAAACAAAGGTCTTAAAAACTGGTCCTGCCCAATAATTAGAAAACCAAGCAACAAGTTGGGGAAGACAGAAATACTTACTGAGAAGATGGCCCCTTTAAGACCTACAAGCTTGCCATTGGTTCTTTTAACCACAGTTCTTGCAGCCACCACCACAATCAAAATTAAAACTGCAAAAAGGGATAAGTATGAATCAAATTTTGCAAAATTGGCCAAAACTAAAGAAAGAATGGAAAGCTGAATAAAGGAGCGAATATTTGCCAATGCGGCAACTCCTCTTTGCTCCTTAGAATAAAAACCAAGAATGATAGAGTTTATAAACCCAATTATTATCAGTATTAAAACCGACCACAGTGAGATGTCTTTCATATATTTGATTTATCACATTTAGTGATTAGAATTAAGTTATTATTCTCAAAGGATGACTATGCTTTCAACTCGCGACATTTTAACTTTAGTCACACTCTCTACACTCTTCTATGGAGCCTTAGAGCTAAAGAGTTATCTTAATATAAATTTTGTTGAGAACGATACTCCAATCAAAAAAGAAGTAAACAGGGCCTTGAATGGTTATCAAACAGCTAAAGAACCTGAAAAAGAAGATTNAATACAAAAATCCCTGCCCCACTAACCACTGGGATAGTCATATTGTCATCAATATTGAAGGCACTAAACATTTCACTAACAGTTCCAAACAAAGCTGCAAAGAAACAAAAAATTAAAACAACGTGGCTAGAAGCACTCGAATCAAGAGTGCAAATTGCCATGATGGCATAACATGCCAAGAAGCAAGCAACACTGCCTTGGAGTGTTTTATTTGGCAGAATTTGATCCTTGCCAAATTTCACCCCAATCAATGAAGCAATGGGGTCTGCGTAGACAAGAAAATATATTGAGACCAAAGCGATTTTAGGTGGGAAAAAATAGATGCTTAAAGCAGATCCCATTGCATAAAAAGGAAGTCCTGAAAAACTTTGAATTTCAGACTTTCTCAGGATCAATCCAAATAGCTTCACAGCAAGTAGGTTCATTCCTTCATTATGTAGACGAAAGAAATCAAGAATAAATCCCGCCAATCCGATTGCGAAGGCCACCCAACCATAGAACTCCAATGAAGAGTCTGACGCATGATACAAAGCTATTGCAATTGTTCCCATGGAAACGTGCCAAACTTTTCTAGCAATGTGCAANTCTGAGCGACCCGCTAGAGCTTTTGAGNTCAATTCTAAAGTTGTTTTATTATTCATAAACGTATTGCTGTGCATAAATTCCGTTAGGGCCAAATGCCCCAGTAATTTTAACGCTTTAAAAAGTGTAAATTGTATCTATAATTAAAGCTGACGCTAAAGTAGCCCCTATTGGGCTCGGTTAGCATACTTTAATTTTTTCAAAAATCAATAGATTCTATATGAGTATTATCAACGACTTAAACAATAATGAACTTCTATCTCACCACCGAAAGTGCAAAATTTGGGCTATTGGTGGCGGTAAAGGTGGAGTGGGAAAAAGCTTGGTAACCGCCAACACGTCCATCTGCTTGGCCTTAATGGGATATAAAGTCGTAACAGTGGACTTGGACTTGGGTGGCGCAAATATGCACACTTGTCTTGGGGTCCCTATCCCGGAAAAAACATTGTCTGATTATGTTTCCAAGAAAGTCACTGACATAAATGACCTTTTGGTAAGCACCCCAATTAAAAACCTACAAATAATCAGTGGCGCTCAAGATGAGTTAGGCATCGCCAATTTGAGGCAGATGCATAAGAACAAAATTTTATCCAAACTTGGAGACCTTGATGCGGACTACGTGCTTTTGGATTTGGGAGCTGGAACTAGCTACAACACTTTGGACTTTTTTATCTCAGCAGACAAGGGCGCTTTGGTGATTCTTCCAGAGCCGACTTCTATTGAGAATACTTACAGATTTATAAAGTCTGTGTATCACAGACGCTTAAAAATGATTGAGGAGCTTTTAGATATTCAGCCTCTAATCAATCAGGCCATGAACTCAAAGCTCTCAACACCTCAAAACACCCCTGTTGAGCTTGTAAAGAAAGTCATTGAGATTAATCCAGAGATGGGTCAGAAGCTTCAGCGAGAGATCTCCAAGTTCAGGCCTAAAATTATTATGAACCAAGTAAGAAGCCAAAACGATATTGATATTGGCTTCTCCATACAAAATGTTTGCAAAAGGTACTTTGGAATCAACATTGATTATGTTGGTTACCTAGACTACGATGCAAGCGTTTGGCAGAGTGTGAAGAAAAGAAGACCTTTGTTAATGGAGTTTCCAAACTCTAAGCTGGTCAATAATTTTGATCGCATGGTTCAAAAAATGTTGGATATGAACGATTAAAAAAAGAGTGAACTATGATGAAAGAAAATAAGAACTATTACGATGTTTTAGAAGTGCCAGTGGATGCCACTCTTCAGGAAATACACAACGCCTACATTAGAGCAAAAAACGCCTACTCTGGTGATAGTGTAGCCTTATACTCTTTAATGAGCCAGGATGATTGTGCCGCAATTCTCGATCAGATCGAAGAAGCATACTCCGTTATCGGTGTTGCTGAAAAAAGAAGGGAATATGACAAGGCCCGAGGACTAAATCAAGAACACACCGTACAAGGCTTTAATGAAGAAATGCATAGCAAACCAGACTATGCACCAAAAAGAAAAGAAAGCGATCTTGGCTCTCAAACTGAGAAGGATCTGCAAAATTCTTCTTCAGAAGAATACGTATATAGCGAGTCTGAACACTCTCAAAAAAATCACGCAACAGTTACAAAGGTTCAGGCCTTTCAAAAGTTTGGATTAAACTATGACCAAGACTCAAGCTTTGAGCAAGAAATTGAAAACTGCTCAAACTTCACCGGTGATTTTTTGAAGAAGGTAAGAGAATACAAAAACGTTACAGTTGAGCGCATGGCAGATATGACACGAATTTCTAAAACTTATATTCGCAATATAGAAGAAGAGGACTACACAAAACTTCCTGCGGATGTTTATACTAGAGGTTTTGTTTATCAGTATGCCAAGTGTCTAAAATTAAACCCGGATCTTGTGGCCACCTCTTACATTCACCACATAAGACAACTTAAAAATCCACCTCAAGCTTAATCATGTCAGACGAGACAGTAGTCTTTACCATCTCAGAAGAAGACCTTGAGGAGCATAAACGACTAGATAGCTTCCTTGCGAAGCGATTTCCAGATCTTAGCCGATCACTCATCAAGAAGCTCTTCAAGGATGAGCATATCCAATCAGGGGCCAAGCTTGAGCTTAAAAAGATGCCAGCATTGGGAACTGAAATTAGCTTTAAAATGCCAGTTGCCAACCCGGTTGATATTGAGCCTCAAGACATTCCTCTTGAAATCTTATTTGAGGATGAGCACTTAATAATTATTAATAAGGCAGCAGGAATGGTAGTGCATCCAGCGGCCGGAAATCCAGATGGAACCCTCGTTAATGCAATCCTTCATCATTGCCCAGACCTCAAAGGTATAGGAAATGAAAAAAGGCCAGGAATAGTGCATAGGCTTGATAAGGGCACCAGTGGTGTTATGGTAATAGCCAAAACACAGAAGTGCCATGAAGGTCTTGTTGAACTCTTCAGCACTCATGACATTGATAGACTTTACGAAGCAATAGCTCTTGGAGCACGAATCTCCCCTCAAAAGACATTGGAGTCAGAGATAGGAAGAAGTCCCAACAATAGACTTAAAATGTCCACAAAGGTGAAGGTGGGAAAAAGAGCTCTCACCCATATGAAGGTCTTAAAGTTCTTTGATCATTTTTCACACGTGGAGCTAAAACTTGAAACGGGAAGAACCCATCAAATCAGGGTTCACCTAAGCGAGTTGCTAAACGCTCCCATCTTAAACGATCCACTTTATGGCCGAAAAAATGATGAAAAAAAGTTTTTCAATTCAACAATGAAGTCTTTGTTAAAAGATTATGAACATCCCTTTTTGCATGCCAAGTTTTTAGGTTTTATACACCCTATAACCAAAGAAAAATTAGAGTTTGAAACCAAAGCACCTCAAATTTTTCAGGACATACTGGAGAGCTTGCACAATGACGCCAAATAACCTGAAGTATCATAGAATTCTTCCCTTAGGACACTATAAGGTTTTTTCAGATGAACCTTCTTCAGAGGTTATCAGAGTCAAACAAGTTCATTCCGCAGACTTGATTAATTTAAATAATTCAAATGTTACATCAAAAATTGAATGCGACGGCATCATATTTGATTTAGACAAAGTTGTTGGAAAATCAATCGCTATAACCACAGCTGATTGNATGCCTATCCTATTTCTTGGTCCAAAAAAAGGTGTGTTTCTTCACGCTGGCTGGAGAGGGCTTGCCAAGGGCATTCATCTTCACGATGAAATCAAGAAGATCACTCCCACTTACTGCTTAATCGGCCCAAGCATAAAAGTTCAATCTTTTGAGGTTCAAGAAGATTTTAAAACATATTTTTCAGACACGGAGTTCTTTAAAGAGTCTGGAGATAAACTATTTTTTGACCTGGCGGCCAAGGCAAAAAAGGACATCATAAAAGCTTATGACAATATATTGCTGGAAGTAGTCGATGAGTGCACTTTCGAACACGACAAATATCACAGCTATAGAAGAGACAAAACCAAACAAAGAAATTGGAATATATTCCACCTATAGTATAAAATAAGCGCAAACTAGTATAAGGGGTATTTTTATCATGGAAAAAAGAAGATTAAGCGACGATTTCAACAGCGCCCATATTGCATATCTTGCAGTCTCAGTACTAATGATCGTAGTAGGCATTTACCTAACAAAACATTTTTATAACATCCACTTTCCTAGCGGATTTGGTTCAGAGGACGCACTATGCAAGGGAACAGGATTCTGGGGCTGTAATAAAGCAACCCAATCAGCTCTTGGACACTTTTTCTTTGTCCCTACTTCTTTATTTGGGATCATAATCGGTCTTCTTGGGCCGATTGGTGCTTTCTGGAATGCTCCGGAAGTTGAAAGAACCAATAAGTTTTTCATCTACCTCAATGCTTTGGGTTGCCTGGGACTTTTCCTTTACTCAATCATTGCACTGGGAGGTCTTTGCCAGTTCTGTACTGTCTACTATGTCCTATCATTTATTGCAGCATTTATATTTTTTAAATTCAGCTCACTTAAACCAATACCAGACCTAAAGGTAAGCGCAGTATATGGAATTATCCTTATTGTTCCATCCCTATTTGCAAGAAACTATTTTATTGAGCAATCTCAAAAGAAAGACTCTCTATCTGGACAGTATGTTCAGCAATTTAAAAATCTTCCAGGGAAAGGCGAACCCTCATACATCTCTCCTTTTAAAATCAATNAGGCCACGCAAAATTGGGAAGACGCACCTGTGAGAATTGCTGTTTTCTCCGACTTCCAATGCCCATTCTGTGAGAAGGTTGCAAAGCAAATTCCTCAAGTCATTCAGGGGATAGAAGATAAAGTAAATGTCTCCTATTACTTCTACCCCCTTGATAATGCTTGTAATCCGAATATCAAGAGAGCATTTCACCAATTTGCTTGTAAGGCCGCTTACCTTGCAGCCTGTGACACAGAAAAATTTGTAGAAGTGCATGATGTGATTTTTGAAAGACAACGAGAGCTAAGTTTTGACAACCTATACAAATGGGCAAATGAGTTTGGACTCAAAAACTGCTTTGAAAACCAAGAAGTTCAGGACGTTGTGAAACAAACCATTAATACTGGGGATCAGTTTAATTTAACTTCAACGCCAACAATTGTAATCAATGGCAAAGTTATTAAAGGCTCAGTTCCAACGGTTTATCTAAGGGCAATCATTAAATCCATTTTGGAGAATAATGAATAAGATAATTGAAACACATTGCCATTTAGACTATCTAAAGGCCGAGCCTCTTGAAGAAATTCTCAGGAAATCTCAGGAGGCCGGAGTTGACAAGCTCATCACAATAGCTGTTGAGCCAGACAACTTCGATGCTGCTTTCGAGCTATCAAAGGCACATGAGAGTGTTTTCTTCACTCAAGGCATTCATCCGCATGATGCAAAACTTGCAACAGAGGCGGCGTATAAAGTAATTAAAGATCGAGCAAGTGAGCCTAAAATGGTGGCCGTTGGCGAGATTGGCCTTGACTACCACTATGACAACTCACCTAGAGAGATTCAAAGGGATGTTTTTAGAAAACAAATGGAAATTGCCATTGAACTTGATAAACCAGTTGTTATTCACTCTAGAGATGCTGATGAAGACATGATCAGCATGCTTAAGGAGCTTGGCCCAAAGTTAAGAAGAAAAGGTGTCATTCACAGTTTCACATCATCTTTAGAGCTTGCAAAAACCGCTTTGGACTTAGATTTTTATCTTGGGTTTAATGGAATTATTACCTTTAAAAAAGCAGATGATGTGCGCGAGGCCGTGTCCCTTGCTTCCCTGGATAGAATTCTAACAGAAACGGACTCTCCATTTTTAACACCTGTCCCACACAGGGGAAAAGAAAATGCTCCTTACAGGTTGCCCCATATTGTTGAAAAGATAGCTGAAATTAAAGAAGTTGACTCAGCTGATGTTTATAATAAGACTTACGACAACGCCCTAAGGCTCTTTGGACTTTAGCTCAAAAAAAAAGGCCTCGTTGGAGGCCTTAATTATTTATCTACACTTGAAAACTTTTTCATTTAAGTCATAGTCACCGTAGTCGGAACGAATCCTTGCGACAACTCTAATGTAGTCTTTTGATTCTTTAACAACTCCAATATGCTCAACTGCACTATGTGCTCCGCCGAAGAAGGAAAAATTCTCATTCCCCGCCAAAGCTTTAAAGATACCTGCAACTTCGTTAAATTCACCAACATAGCAAAGATCCTTACTATTCATCACGTCGGTTAGAGCAGAGTCAGAGTTTACTCCACCAAAGTTATATTGGTCTTTGATTAGTTGAATTGACTGGGCACCAGTAAAAACGCATGCTTCAGAAGTTGGGCATACTTCAACTTCCCCATCCTGGTACTTATGGAGTCCGTCTTCTGCAAATAGGCCCATCGATAGCAATAGTAGTGCTGTAACTGCTTTCATTTATCCTCCGTTATTACTATTTTCATAGAGCATATACCGCGACGTGTTAAAAATCCAAATAATAGCCGCTAGGATGTAATAAATACAGATTATTTCTCTACTTTGAAGTCCTTCAACAAGTTACCGAGGTTTTGTTTTACCTCTTTTTCCTGATACTTAGAGCGCTTTTTCTCATTATTTTGGGTCTTGGGCTGTCTTTCTTGGGATGGAACATACTCCGTATGGAAAGGAAGCTCATCCTTATAGATAATTCTATCCAGGTGCCTAACATAGCCTGACCATCTACCTGTATTTTGATCAGTTCTTTTAATTGTTTCAAAGGAGTGCATTTTGCTATCCATGTGATCAATTAGATGTAAGAGCATCGCCTCTGATGTTTGTGGGATTTTAGGCGAACCATATTCATATTCACCATGATGTGAAAGAAGTATGTGTTTGAGGTGAAGCTTAGTTGAGTAAGGGAAATCTTTTATTTTGTAGGAATACTTATCAACAATCTCCAACCCCTTAACAAGGTGCCCAACAAGCTTTCCTTCTTCAGTGTATTCCACATTAAAGCCATCAGTTAACTCGTAGATCTTACATAGATCGTGAAGAATTGCACCTGCGACAACATAGGAAGTATTAACGTTATAGTGCTTAGAAAGCTGCACAGAAAGATTTGAACAAGATAGGATGTGCTCCAAAAGACCAGACTCATAGGCGTGATGTATGGACTTTCCGGCCTGCCAAATCTTAAGTCTTCTCTCAATCTCTTTATCGCCCAAGACATTAAGCAATAGATCTCTTATATAGACGTCTTGAAGGTTTTTAACAATTTCAAGAAGTTCGTCAAACATTTGCTCAGGATCTCTTCCTGACTTAACAATATAGTCATCCATATTAACATCCGCTTCTGATACTGGTTCACAAGAAGATACAACAAACTGCTTTTTCCCCATATATAGATTTGCCTTTCCCTTAACTTTTACAAAACCGCCCTTTTCAACTGTGCTTGCAATTTCCTCAGCACCCTTCCAAATTCGAGATTCCAGGTCGCCGGTGCTGTCGGCCAAAATAATGTTTAAAAACTTCTTTCCATCTTTTGCTTCGACAAGGTTTAGAAACTTAACAAGGAAGACTGACTCGATTTCTTCTTTTGGTTTTAAGTCTGCGACGTTAACTCTTTGCATAAAAGATGGCTCCTACAGGGTATGTTTTGAAATGTGGATTTATATTGCCTGAAGATAACCCATAAATCCAGTGCGTCGGAGGTAATTCCAAGTTAATTCTCTATTCATTGGGGCTCAAATATGCCATAATTACGCGCAGTTATAACTAAATTTCAAAAGGGGTAATATGAGCCAGACAGTACGTATAGGATTAAACGGCCTAGGTCGAATTGGGAGAACAATTCTAAGAGAATTTGCAATTAGAAAAGCCGAAGGGAAATACAAAAATATAGAAATTGTTGCGGCCAACAACCCCGGTGATTTGAGTCACTTATGCCGTCTTTTAAAATATGATTCTCTTCACGGCAAATTCCAAGGAAGAGTTGCAGTTGAGAATGGAAAGCTTATAGCTGGCGACATGTCTCTAAAAATGTTTCAAACATACGATCCCAAAGAAATTGACTGGAGTTCAGAGAACGTAGATATCGTTGTTGATGCAACAGGTGTTTTCAAGGACAAAGCTGGTCTTGGACAACACTTGGGTGGGACAGTTAAGAAAGTGATCATGTGTGCTCCAGGGAAAGATCTTGATGGAACATTCGTAGTTGGAATCAACCATGAAGAATATAACAGCGAAAAACATGACATCATTTCTAACGCTTCATGTACAACTAACTGTTTAGCTCCAGTCGCAAAAGCTTTACATGAAGCTTTTGGAATCGAGCATGGGCTTATGACAACAGTTCACTCTTACACTTCCGATCAAATGCTTTTAGATGGCAGTCACTCGGACCCTAGAAGGGCCAGAGCTGCAGCAATGAGCATGGTTCCAACAACAACAGGAGCTGCAAAAGCAGTAGGACTTGTTCTACCAGAACTTAAAGGAAAGCTAGATGGATTTGCAATTAGAGTACCTACCCCAGATGTATCTCTTGTTGATCTAACTGTAAAACTTACTAAGAAAGCATCAAAGGAAGAAATCAACAATGCTCTTAAAGAAGCGAGTGAAAGCTCTCTTAAAGGTGTTCTTGGATATGAAACTGAGCCTCTAGTATCTGTTGACTATATGGGCAACCCTTTGTCATCAATCGTTGATGCTGAAATGACAAATGTGATTGGAGACAGTGCAAAGGTAATTTCTTGGTATGACAATGAAGTTGGCTTCTCTAATAGAGTGCTTGATTTGGCTGACCACGTGGCATCAAAACTATAGGAAAATATAATGGCTTTAAAGTTTATCGATCAAGCGGAAATTCAGGGAAAAAGAGTATTGGCCCGTTTTGACTTCAATGTTCCTTTGGACAAGAGTGACCGCACAAAGATTTCCGATACTAGCAGAGTTGATCTTGCAATTCCGACAATCAAATACTTGATTGATAATGGTGCGAGCAAGATTACACTAATGAGTCACTTAGGCCGTCCAAAAGGCAAAAAAGACGAGAAGTTCAGTCTTGAGCCAGTGGCAACATACCTAGCTGAAAAATTGGATAAAGACGTGGTTTTAGCTGAGTCACCTGTAGATGCAGGAGTTAAAGAGCTTCTGACTTTGAATGAAACTAAAATTGTTCTTTTAGAGAATCTACGTTTTGACCCAGGTGAAGAGAGTGATGACGAGGAATTTGCTTCCAAGCTTGCTCAATATGGTGACATTTACGTTAATGACGCCTTTGGAGCTGCTCATAGAAAGCACGCTTCCGTCCACGCCATTAACAAATTTTATAAAAACAGTGCATTCGGCGGGTTTCTTATTAAAAAAGAGCTTGAGGCGCTAAATAAAGTTTTAGAGACTCCTGCAAAACCATTTGTTGCCATAATAGGCGGAGCAAAAGTAAGCGACAAAATTAAGACTATTGAGAAGCTACTAGTGTCAGTGAACAATCTAATTATTGGCGGAGCTATGGCATACCCTTTCCTTAAGGCAAAAGGTCATAATGTTGGAAACTCTCTTTGCTCAGAAGAGGATGTAAAACTTGCAACAAGTATTTTGAGGGCCGACAAAGGTAACAAGGTGGTACTTCCTGAAGACCATATTGCTGCTCAGGATATGAATGGCGAGTGTAAAACGATAAATGGCAGAGGAATTGAAGATGGCTGGATGGGACTTGATATTGGACCTTCCACTATTAATAGATACGAAAATGTTCTAAAGACAGCTAAAACCGTTCTATGGAATGGTCCAATGGGACTATTTGAGAATCCAAATTACGCTAAAGGAACAATGGCCCTTGCAAAATGCTTGGCCGACTCTCAGGCATTCACTCTTGTAGGTGGAGGAGATTCGGTTTCAGCTGTTCAAAAGTCTGGCCATGCAGACAAGTTCTCTCACATATCAACAGGTGGTGGAGCCTCTTTAGAGTATATTGAGAAAGGACAGCTACCAGGGATACAGGCGCTAAAATACGGAGTGTAAGATGGTTAAGTCATACATAGTTGGCAATTGGAAGATGAACCAAACAAGACACGAGCTTAATGAGTTCTTTGGTCATCTTGAAACTGAAGGTTTAAGTGAGGGTAACTTTTGGGTAGCCCCTCAATTTATTCATATTCAAACTTGTTTGGAAAAATCTAATAAAGTTCCTTTAAAAATAGGGGCCCAAAACTGTTCTGAAAACACAAGCGGTGCCTTTACAGGTGAGATAAGCCCGACATCATTATCAGATATTGGGGCACACTTTGTTATACTTGGTCACTCAGAGAGAAGATCCATTTTTAAAGAAAGTGATGAACTGGTAAATTCCAAGGTTAAGGCGGCAATGGATACTAATTTGGTGCCTATTCTTTGTGTTGGAGAAACTCTCGAAGAGAGAGAATCTAACAAGACTATGGATATTGTATTAAATCAGGTTTCAGAAGGGCTAAAGGGTGTTGAGCTAAGTTCAGAAGAACAAATCATTGTGGCCTATGAGCCGGTTTGGGCCATCGGAACAGGTAAAACAGCAACTCCAGACCAGGCCGAACAAGTGCATGCAGAAATTAGAAATAGACTTGTTGAGCTATATCCAGAGTGTGGGCAACAAATCTCAATTCTATACGGCGGAAGTGTTAAACCTAATAATATCGAAGACTTACTTGCGCAACCTAATATTAATGGTGGCCTTGTAGGTGGAGCCAGTCTTAAGGCACAGGACTTTCTGGCCCTTTGCAGAGCAATAAATTAGGGGTTTGCAAACGCGCTTAACTTTGATAAAAATTTTCAACTAAATAAAATAAGGATTTTTAAATATGATCACAGGTCTTGTTATTCTTCATGTAGTTATCTGTATACTTCTAACAATTGTTGTTCTTCTTCAATTTGGAAAAGGTGCCGAAGCAGGCGCAATGATGGGACAAGGTGCTTCTCAGGCCGTTTTCACTTCGGCTTCCAAAGGCAACTTCTTCACTAAAATGACTACATTTCTGGCGATCGCTTTCATGTTAAACTCTATTGCTCTTACGACTATTAAGTCTAAGAGTGCTGGCGAGTCAATCTTTGATGATGAAGCTCCTATTGCAGCTCCTCTTAATCCAGACGCTGCCACTGAGGAAGCTACTCCTCAAGCTGACACTCCTGCTGAAACTAATTAAGTTAAAGTTTAAATTTATAAAGAGAAGGTCTGCAAAAGCAGGCCTTTTTATTTTGTGCTCTTATTGAACAAAAAGCTTCTTTGGGCGGTTTTAAACTTCTTTGAGATCTCTTCTAGAATCAACTCGGCATGCTCTCTTCCCTTTGTCTCCAGAACAGCTTCCACAATTGATTCTTGAAGCTCCAAGTATGGAGCGTTTCTTTCATGTGTGACTTGAAGGATGTTTCCTCCCATCTCTTTCACTAGTTTTGTAAATTCATATAAAGAGCCTGGCCTGTCATCAAGAAGTAAATCAACTTTTATTCTTCTATGGGACTCAAGGAGTCCTTTCTCTATAATCCTATCCACAAGATTAATATCTATATTTCCACCACATATAATTAGGACAATGTTTTTGTTTTTATATTGTCTAGGGTTTCGATTATACAATTCGTTAAAGGCAGCAAGCGCTATGGCACCTGCTCCTTCAGTTATAATTCTGGCCTGTTCCATCAATTCTAGTAAGGCCAGTGCCGTTTGATCATCTGGAATATGCACCGCCTCATCAATAACCTGATCCAGCAATTGATAAAGCTCTTCATTAGGCTGCTTAACCTTAATTCCGTCAGCGAAGGTGGCGACACTTTCACCAGGAACAAGTTTTCCCTGCTGTAAGGACTTGGCCATCGAGCTGGCCCCGCTTGCTTGAGTGCCTATAATTTTTGCGCTCGGAAACAACTCCCGCACGGCCTGTCCCACACCGGCCATAAGGCCACCACCACCAATAGCTCCAAATAGATAGTGAATGTCGTCTATTTGATTTCTTAATTCATGGCCTATAGTCCCCTGCCCTGCAATTACCAAAGGGTCATGGAATGGGTGAACCAAAACTTTATCATTCTCTTTTAAATACTCTTTTAAAAATTGAAAGCTTTCATCTACGTTATCCCCCTCTAGAATAACCTTTGCTCCAAGAGACTCTGTGTTGAGAATCTTTATAACAGGAGAGGGCTTAGGCATTATGATTGTTGCCTCAACACCCAATTTTTGGGCCGCCCAGGCAACGCCCTGAGCGTGGTTGCCGGCACTGACTGCCACGACACCCTTCTTTTTTTCTTCATCTGAAAGATTAAAGATCTTATTGGCAGCTCCCCTTAGCTTAAACGATCCAACAGGTTGGAGGCTTTCTAGCTTTAAAAAAACGTTTGCTTCATACTTTCTTGAGAGCCAATCGTTTTTTACAAGAGGTGTTGCTGGAAGAAGCGAAGAGATAAGCTGATATGCTTTTTCAAATTCTTTGGAATCAATTTTCATTTTTTTTGCTTTACCTTTTTAGATGCCTTTTTGTCTTCCTCTTCCATGATGACTCTGATTTTGCCAAAGTCTTCGTTTGTAAACATCTCCTCGATTTCCTCGATGGGAAGAACCTCGTAGGGTATGGAAGGGTCAAACGCGTCGGACATCTTTAATTCTTTTGCAGTACTTACTTTTGAGTGTTTAACATGAGCGGAGAAAACTTTAAAGATCTTGGGGTCAAGTTTTTTGCCTACGGTTTTACTCATAATATCTATCGCCTCAGACACAGTTAAAACGTTGCTATAGCTACGTTTAGTGGTCACAGCGTCAAAAAAGTCCGCAATGGCACAAACTCTGGCCAGAAGGTGTATCTCTTGTTCTTTAAGTTTGCTTGGATATCCAGTTCCATCCCAGTTTTCATGATGCTCATGAATTACTCTACCTATGGTCTTGACGTCAATCCCCTCTTCAATTTGGCCAGCACCATTCAAAAGAAGGTCGATGCCGAAGTCTGGATGTTTTTTAATTTCAAGATATTCAGAGTCTGAGAGTCCACTTGGGTTATTAAGAATATTGGTGGATATTTTTATTTTACCTAAATCGTGAAGAAGTCCTCCAAGGCCTGCATGCATAAGTTCAGCCCTTGAAGCATTCTTTTTTAGAGCTCTTACAATGGTTATGCAGTACATTGCCACGTTAATTGAATGGTCATACGTATAAAAATCATGCCCACTCATTTCACCAATGAGACCTCTTAACGAGTCAATATTGTAATCATCTAAGACATCAATCATAGATTCAACAGCATCTCTGCAGCCATGGACTGTTTCCACCAAAACTTCAGTGCTAAATTCTTTGTCCTCGTCAAATACTCGATGAAGATACTCGATAGCAGTTTCTTTTATAAAGTCTGCCGCTTTTTCATCTGCCACATCTTCGTTTCCGACCAGACTTTGCATATAGAACTTTCTCTGACTTTCTTCTACATACAATTGGTGATACTTCTTTTTAAGTTCGCCCAAATCTTGTGCTTCAAGAGTTTCTCCAGTTTTAAAAAGCTTAATGAACTTTTGCTTGTCCTTCAGAGATGATGAGTTGACATATAGATCATAACTTAAAGGTGTATCCTTCAAGATAAGATCGTAACGGACTGAAAAGAAGCTTCTAGAACTCAAGGCCCATCTCCTGGAGACATTCGTCTCTCTTCAAACGGATTCTATTCTTCTCTTTTCGGCTATTTTTATGAAAGTTTAACCCTTTATAAACCAACTTATTTGATCGGAAGAGAGAGTATATTTTAACCCGACAAACCTTGTTGCAACAGCTTTCCAAGCTTTCGACATTATAGAACTTCGAGATTTATTCTCCACTTGGCCGTAAAAATTTATTTACATGTTTTTAACCAATTTCTACGATCGCCTCAATGAAGTTATCTTAATTCTCAAGGAAGGAGAAAGAATATGAAAATTTCGATGTATTTAATATTGTCCGCATTTTTGCTAACTGTTGGTTGTAAAAAAGGCGACGGCGGATCGTCTTCTGATCCATTGGATGGAACAGATCCAAAAACTACAAACTCCACAGATGGAAACTCACCAGACTTGTCAGATGCTGATCCAAATTGTGTTGAGAAGCTAGGTCTTGATAAAGTTGCTCCAGATAATGAAGTTATCATTGGAACAAATACTTGGGTTTCCTCAAATACAATTTCCAACACAATGATGAAGGCTAACGCACAAGCAACGGTCTATGTGAGAATGTCCAGCAGTAGATGTACTGGTTTTCTAATCAATGAAGACACAATCATGACCAATAATCACTGTATTGGAAATGCAAGTCAGGCACGTGGTGTAACTGTAAAATTTGACTACGTTGCGGGAAAAACTAGCAAACAATACAAGTGCGAAGATTTCATTGGAACAAACTCAGCACTGGACTTTACTCTTGTAAAGTGTGATGGAAAACCTGGCAAAGACTATCCTCAAGTTGTTCTTGGTGATTTTCAGGGAAAGACTAACGATTCAATCTATGTAATTCACCAAAACTGTGATTGGACTAGATACTCGACTTGTACACCAACTCAGAAAATCTCAACAGGAAGCCTGATTGGGTATAACTCAACTCAGGTAAAGCATAATGCTGACACTCTTGGTGGCTCTAGCGGCAGCCCAATCTTTGACAAAGACTCTCACAAGGTTGTGGCGATTCACAATGCAGGTCTAAACCATGGACCAAATAATGGTGGTACGAACTATGGAATCCAAATGTACAAAATTGTGGATTACATTGAAAGATACTTCCCAGAAGTAGACATGAATACCTCATCATCCAGAGCGCCAGCTTATAATGTGTGTGATTAAAAATTAGGAAATAGTTTCAAATTTGCCCACTAGGATGGTGAGCGATAAATTTGAAAACACAAGGCCTCGTTAACCCGAGGCCTTTTTTAGTTCTCATTATCAAACAGTATGATTGTAAAATCAGAATTTTCTTCAAGGATATATTGATAAAAGTTTGAAAGATATAGAAGTCTCATTTCACTAACACTCATTCCCTGTCCCTTCTTATTTTTTAGAGACAACTCTGAATGAATTTGTTCCAAACTTTTTCCTTCATACTCTGCCATCTTTTCTTTTCCCAATAAGCACTGTATGGCGAGTTCTTCGTCCTGCTTTAAGTCTATTTTTTTGCTTTTAATATTTGGATTTAAACTTTTTAATCCAGGTTTTATACTCTCCCAATCCAAACATCTTAAAATAGCTCCGGTGGATTTCACTCTTTCAAACTCGCCATTTTCATCATACTGAGACTCGTTTTCACCAGTTAGAAGTATCTCACTCCATGAGCTTCCAAGCATTTGTCTGGGAGTAAAAATTAATTGCTTCTGGCTAGCATAGAGCTCATTAAAGTATCTAACCGCCCTACTATATGAAGAGGCGGCATGACTTCCAATGTCTCTCGGTGACATTGGTCCAAAATTAACCACTGGTACCCTTAGAATCAATGAAATTTGTCCAGGGAACATTTTCCTGTGGTTGGCAGTTATATAGCTGCTACAGATTCTTGGATTATTTTTTATACTTTGGGGGTCTAAAGACAGGAGATTTGCGTAATAATGAACCTTTCCTCTGCCAAAAGAGCCAAGATCACCATCTATAACATTGATTATATATCGAAAGCTGTAATCCTGATGCTGAGATGGATGGGTCATCCTTTCTGGGCTCCAATATTTTTTTAGCACTTTAACCCTATTCCTAGAATCAAGCTTTTTGGATGGATAGACAGGAGCTGAAATTGCTGAACTAATAAAAGCAAAAGTAATGAGGGCAATAAGTCTGTATTTCACGAGCAGCTCCAATAGTTATAAGTCGGAATAGCTGTGATTAGAGCATGAGACAGTGATGCATTCAATAAACCAAGGTCTGTCTAGAAAATATTACACGCTAAGCTATAAAGCTCTCAAACGAAAGAAGCCCCGTCTAAGCGGGGCTTCCATATTAAGAAAATTTAAAGCTGATCTCTAGAATGGTATGTCGTCTGAAGCAAAGTTTGCGTCAGTTGAAACATTGTAGTCTTTTTGAGACTGATCGTTGTTGTTCTGAGGAGCTGATTGATTGTAGCTAGAATCATAAGAAGATCCGCTATTTGCTTGAGCACCACCAATGAACTGAACAGTGCTTGCGTTGATCTCAGTTGTGTATCTTTTTTGACCGTTATTGTCTTCCCAAGAACGAGTTTGAAGTCTTCCTTCAACGAATGCCTGACGGCCTTTAGAAAGGTATTGGTTGCAAAGTTCAGCAAGTTTTCCCCAAACCACAACTCTGTGCCACTCAGTTCTTTCCTGTTTTTGACCAGTGGCTTTGTCTGCCCAAGACTCAGAAGTCGCAAGTGAGAAGTTGCAAACTGCAGCTCCAGATGGTGTGTATTTTAGCTCAGGATCTTGTCCCAAACGGCCCAATAAGATTACTTTATTAACGCTCATTGTCTCTCCTTATGTGTTTGAATAAGCTCTTTCTATGATAAATAAAACCAAAATAAAAGCTGATTTCTCAGTTTTCATACTTATTACACATACAAATAGGCACTTAGACCAAATGTTTCTAGAATAGTGCTAATAAAGGATTTCGGGGCGCCACCCCATTATTGGATTTCGTGATTTTCGACAATTTTTTCACTAACTGGTGCTTCAAGGTTTTGAACCAACTCTTCCTTTTTTTGAGTAAGCTCAGGGTAGTTGGTTTGCCAAAAACTCTCTACCTTTCTTTTTGCCACCTTAACATCTCTTCTGTACCAAGTTGCATCAAAGCCACAGTACGGACAGGGAATCTCTTTTCTATAGAGGAGCTTGTTGGTCATCTCCACTATTGGCCACATGAATAGACATACAAATACTCCCTTTATGCCCATAAATGGATACAAAAGAGTGCTTATAAAGGCCGTCAGAATTGTTAATTGTAGATAGTTTTTCCAGTTGAGGTTTTTGGAGTATTTCATCTGTCTTGGAGCTCTGCACAGGGCACAAAGGAAGTGCTTTCTTGGATTTTTAACTTTGTAAAACCTTGCCGACTTCAGTGGGATGTCCTTTTTGATGCTCATTTTAATACTCTCCTCCTCTTCTTTTATTTAACCATAACGGCCATGTTGATCGATAGACGGTAAAATAGGCCTCCGGGACATCTTCATGTCCCAGGGGTGAAATGAACAATAGGTGTGCATTTGATAGGATAGAGAAGGGTCTGCCGAATTTAGCGAACGTCCTGCTTCCACAGATCGGCACCCTGTGGATGCCTATACTATATTCAAAAGCTATACCAAGTATCCGACTAAAACAGATGCCTACTATCAAGTACTTATGAATGGGCTTTCCTGTAAATCTTTGCTAAAATGACCCCACTAGGTGACAAAGCGCTCCCAAAGTTCTTATGGACGAGGATTTTAAGATCAAAACGATACTTCTCAACGCCCGCGGGCAGATGACAATATTTTTTGCGACAACCATCTTAGCGTTGATTACCTTCATCGCCTTCATAATCAATATTGGTATTTTTGTTAAAGCTAAAATCAATCTTCAAAATGCAGTCGATGCCGCAGCGTTTGCGGGGGCGAGTGTTCAAGCAAGACAACTAAGCAACATCTCTTACCTTAATTGGGAAATGAGAAACGTTTATAAAGAGTGGATGTTTAAAAACTATGTTCTTGGAAACCTAAGTCTTGATGAAATATCCGGACCTTCGGGAAATCCAGTAAATTATAGAATGGAGCCGTTCGGCACAGGAGGAGGTACAGTTTATGATGGCTATAACGTTCCTTCAGTTTGTCTTGATTTCAAATCTTCTGGAAGCGTCTCTGTCTGTAAAAAAGCATTAATTCCGGGACTTCCAAGGTTTGCTAGAACAGATGTTCTTGGAATGGAAGAGACAATGGATTCTTTTATAGATGCTTTGGCCGATCAAAAGGCCAGTGATTGCTCAAGAAGATCAAACATCAACTTTTTAACAAACTTTATATGGGCCTATAACGTCGTCGGCGTTCCAGAGCTTATGGACTCAACAATTGATGCACCAGAAGTTGCGGCAGATAGAATGGGAGCCTTTCCAGATGCGTTCAACCTTGCCTTGAGGATTAGAAACCTTGAAGCACAGGTAAATAAAGCACCTTATGAAGGTGTGTGTGCTGGTAATGGCCCAGGTTGCCAAAGAGACATCGATAACATTGTCTCAAGCGAGCAGTCCCCGGCCAATGAAAGGGTGTACAAGGCATTCTATTCAGCTTTTAGAAACTTAGGTGGCCAGGATTGCGGCCCGGGAAACACCGATGAACTTAAATGTACTTTTAAATTAAGCGAACTTGCTCCCCGACTCCCAAACCTTGGTGGTCCATTTACCCTTTCAAACCTCTTGATACCAGACAACACACAGGCCAGAAGAAAGTACTTTCTTGATTTAAAACTCATGCCGGTAAACTATGCAACTTTTTTTACTTTGCTAGCTTCAACAACAACAGACAGTGGTATTCAAGTCACACCTACTGGAGGAGGTGGAAGTCCAATTTCAGCAGAGTCCACAGCTGAATGCGTGGCCACAAAAGTTGGAATGCCCATTCCAGGCTATCCTTTAGGGTTTGTTAAGAATCCAGACGTACTCACCTACTACGCGGTTAAGGGTGAGAGTGAATTTGTAGGTTTATTTAATCCCTTCAATAGCGCTTCTATAAAGCTGACTGCTTATGCGGCGGCTAAGCCTTTTGGCGGTCGAGTTGGCCCGATGATCTTTGATGTATCTCACAGTGGAGGCAATCCATCTTACCTGCTTCCAAGGGCCCCTCACTTTAAAACAAGCCCTTATGTCAGTGCATTGGACAATACAAATCCAGTGGATAGAGGTGGCACCATAACCACAGGGACTGATTACCAGGAAGGAATGCCAATTCCAGGAAACTATGGCGGAGTTGGTGGAGGTTTCTGGCTAAAAGATGAAACCACCCCCATTGGTGGTTGGATTGATTCTGCATCCATCTTTTTTGCGGTACCAAATATTCCTTATGATTATCCAAGCGGCTCCCCAACGGACACCTCCCACTTTGCTGGATCTTCAGTTGAGATTGTTAAACCAATTCCTCTTGGTGGCTCAATTGGAACGAGCGCTGGACTTTACAACGGCGATGTTTTCACAAAATTGAAAAGCAATCTCGCAGGTCTTTCCACTGGTGCCACGATATCGATGGAAGCTATTAATGATGCAATCCTATCCTCACGAGCACCCACTTTATATGATGCTGTAAACTACCTAGTCCCCACTCCAGAGACTCTAAATCAAGAAGTTGGCGTAGACTCTTACGGGATCATCCTTAATGAGACATCTGAGAAGGTAGGTACAAATACAGTTTATGACATGTCATTGTACGCTCCTCTGATTGACTCTCAGGATCCAAATGCTCTTTATAAAGGAACAAGTGACCTAGTGAACATCCTTCAGGATTATTTGGCCAGGCAGGAGCCAGCTATTCTTAAGTACAGGGGTTCAATGAATGTGGCGAGTCAACTTGTGTATCAAAAGAATTTCTCATCTAGAACAAGGGCCAATTACGGACTTGCCGCAGCTCAAACAATATCCAATATTGGAGACTCTACGGTTTATGATTCCACAGATATAAACACTATTTACAACTCCCTACCGGGCTGTAGAAGCATCAATGGAAAATTTGTTTGGTTCTTTACCGGCAACTCAAGTCTAGTAAACAATAGTGCTGGAGACTGTTTGGCCAAAAATACCCTAACAAATCTAATGCAGGCACATTGGAATGAACTTAACTCTGTTCAAAGGGCATATTACACTGGCAGATTCAGTCTTCCAGACAGTGATGTTAGAAACAGGCTATTTAGTGCGTATCGTCCAGGAGAAATGAGTGATGGCAATCCTGCAGGAGAGCACACAAACTTTTTCTCAGGCCTAAGAACTAATATGAGCAGAAACTTCTACTCTTCAAAATTTGTCACACTTAAGTCAGTTAGTGCTGGTAGTTCAGCAGACACCTTCAATGGAAACTTCGCCCTATTCTCAGAGGGAGTTCCATTCAACCAAGGCTCAGGTAACACTGAAGGCACATTCAAAAATACCTTAATTCCACAAGAATTAAATATTGATCTCTCCCAAATACAGCATTAAAATTTGAATAGCTCTTGTAATTAAAAAGCTCCAATATATACTATTTACATAAATATTATTTAAACCAATAACAAGGACCGAAAAGTGGCAAAGAAAAAAGCAACAAAAAAGAAAGCTACTAAGAAAGTAGCGAAGAAAACCGCCAAGAAAAAAGTGGCCAAAAAAGCTACTAAAAAAGTAGCGAAGAAGGCTACAAAGAAAAAAGCTGCTAAGAAGAAAGTGGCTAAAAAAGCTACAAAGAAAAAAGTGGCTAAGAAGAAGGTTGCAAAGAAGGCAACTAAGAAAAAAGTAGCGAAGAAGGCCACGAAGAAAAAAGCGGCGAAGAAGAAAGTAGCTAAAAAAGCCACAAAGAAGAAAGCGGCCAAGAAGAAGGTTGCTAAGAAAGCAACAAAAAAGAAAGCAACAAAAAAGAAAGTTGCTAAAAAGGCTACAAAGAAAAAAGCGGCTAAGAAGAAGGTAGCTAAAAAAGCAGCGAAAAAGAAAGTTGCTAAAAAAGCTACTAAGAAGAAAGTTGCTAAAAAGACTGCAACAAAGAAAGCAGCTCCTAAGAAGGCAGCCAAGAAAAAGGCAACTAAAAAGAAAACAACTGCGGCTAAGCCAAAGAAAGAAGAGAAGGTTGTTGAAGAGGAAAAAATCGAAACAACAACTGCAGCAGCAACGCCTAAAACAGTTGAGAAACCAGTTTTACCAGAGGAAGAGTCTGAAGATAAAGACTTTGACTCAGTAGAAACAAACGGAAAGCTATCTGATGAGTATAATCCGGACGACGAGATTGATGAAAGTTCATTTGGTTACGGTTGGAGTTACGATGAAAACCTTGACGCAAAACTCGACTCTCCAGAAGAAGTAGAGAAAGAAGACGAACTTTACGACGAAGATGCCGAGTATGCCCAGGGCAAACCGGTGGGATACGACTTAGACGATAGTGGAAACGACTAAGATTTCTAACTTCTAGAGTGGCCGAAAGGCCACTTTTAGTTTTTACTACTTTAAAAAAGGAGTCCACATGAAGTTAGAGTTATACTATTACGAGCAATGTCCATTTTGCAGGATTGTTCTTGAAAAGATTAAAAAGCTTGGGCTGGAAGATTCGATAGAATTTAAAAATACAATGGAAAGTCCGCAATATAGAAATGATCATCTTAAAACAACAGGTAGAACGACTGTTCCCTGTCTATATATCGACGGAGAGCCAATGTTTGAATCAAGCGACATTGCGAGCTGGCTCGAAGAAAATCAAAACGCTATTTAAGGAATTAGAATGGAAATTCGCGACCCGGTCCACGGATCAATAAAAATACAAAAGGAAGAAGTTCAAATCCTTGAACACCCTTTTTTTCAAAGACTGAGAAATATCAAACAACTTGGTTTTTCTGAATACGTCTTTCCGGGCGCGACCCACACCAGATATTTACACTCAATAGGCGTAATGTATGTGGTCTCCAAAGTATTCGATACAGTCTTTAAAGAAGTAACTTACAATAAGGATTGGCTTAGACTTAGAGAGACAGTGAGACTTGCTTGTTTGTTGCACGACATAGGACACGCTCCACTTAGTCACACCACAGAATTTGTTATGCCTCAAGTTAGCGAACTTAAGCTTCCAGAGGCCTTCGCTCCGAAAAAAGATAGGCAAGCAAGCCATGAAGACTACACAATTAAATCTATCGTAGACTCTTCCTTCACCGAATCTTTTAAGGGTGTAAAAGAAAAGTATGGTGTTGAGCCAACAATGATTGCTGGGCTAATCATTGGCGAGTGCCTAGATGAGAGCTATTTTACAATTGATGGCACAAACTACTTCCCAATTCTTCACCAACTTGTTTCCAGTGAGATGGACTGTGACCGGATGGACTACCTACTTCGCGACTCCTACTTCTGCGGAGTAAGTTATGGAAAGTTTGACCTAGACTGGATAATTGACAACCTTAGAAAAGCCGAGGTTGATAATAAATGCTACCTTGGTATTTCAGAGAGAGCAGTCTCCACATTTGATGATTTTCTTTTGTGCCGCTTTCATATGTTTTTAATGGTGTATTTTCATTATAAGGCCGTGTGTTTGGAGAAAATGCTTGAGAGGTATTTCGCTACATCCAATAATGAATACTCAATCCCTGCTGACATTGAAGAATACCTTCACCATGATGACCACTTCTTAATGAAAGTGCTTAGAGGATCTAAGAATGAGTGGGCATCCAAAATAATTTTAAACAACATCCCTCCAAAGATCTTTGAAACATTTGGCACAGACCAACTCGAAACCCTTGGGGCTATTGAGAATTTTTTAAATGAGAGCGGCATTGATTTTATAAAATGCTCCTCTTCTGGTCGACTTTCAAAGTACTACATGGACGGGGATAATAGCTCTAACAAATACCCCATCAAAGTAGTGAGAGAGCAGCCGATTTTAAAGGGCCGAAACTTCATTCAGAATATTAATGAAGCAACGGACCTTTTTGGAAAGTTTAGCAAATCCCATAGAGTAAACAGGCTTCACTGTGACTTTGAGGAACTGAGCGAAGAGCATAAGAAAAAACTCAGGGATTTGGCCGACTCTCTATGAATTTAAATAAGATCATTATCTATAGCCTCCTTTTACTTACGTATTTGGGACTTTCTAAAAGTCTCTCCCCTTCTGAATTTGGGATAAGCTATGTTTTCAATGAAGAAAGCTTATCTTCAATGATCAAGGGTGCTCCCGTTTCTGTAATTTTAGTGGATACCCACTCAACAGGCTTTATCATCAAAACATACTATCAAAAATATAAAGTAGTTTACGGCTTCCAAACCTATGAAGAGATAATTGTTCGAACATCTAGGGCCTTCACTCAAAAGAATAAAGATTTTATTGGAATGTCCATATTTAGAAGGTCCGAAGATCTTAATGAGTCCTTCACTCCCCTGCCTCCCGGCAGCGTGTTTATAGGCAATCGCGACTTCGGCCGCTGGAGAAACACCAATAAGGGGAAAGTGTGGACCTTTTACCGTGCCTACCGATACATTCCACAATACACAGGCCTTAAAGGTTACAATGCCACTTACAATGTCTACCAACAGATTCAAAAGAGCATAAGAGACGACAAACCTTTCTTTGGATTCAATGATGAGTTTGGCACCAAAGGAAGCATCACAAGAAGAGAGTTTCCCGCTTATTTTAAGAAAGACAGAAATGATCAATTTGATTTAAAAGATTATTTTTCAGATATAGTAAAAAGAAATTTTAGGGCCAGCAGAGGGGCACAATGAACGAGATTTTTGACAAGTTGTTAATTCGTTTTTTATTCACAGTATTTATTTGTTTAGGACTGCTCTTCTACAAATATGCCCACGTTCTTTTTTACCCTTCCCAGAAAAAGCAAATTTTAAAAAAGATATATCCATCTGAAAATTACGTGGACACTCTTCACGTATTTTCAAGACTAATTGGGATTGCTTTAATTTTTTCCACTTTGGAGTTCAACGAGTATATAGGCTTTGTTAGAAGTGTTCTTGATTTCTTTATACTGGGAACCAGCGGCATAGTTCTCTATCTAGTTTCCCTATACATTATGGATAATATTGTTTTTTACAATTTCGAATACAAAGATGAGGTTTTAAAAAAGAAGAACGCATCCTATGGGATCGTTTCATTCTCCCAATCAATATGCATGGCCTTTCTTGTAAGAAATATTTTTCAAGAGTCTGAACACTCCCTTATTATCCTTTTTATTTTGTGGCTTTTTGCGCTTGTATTGTTTGGTTTTTCCACAAAGTTATTTGCATATGTTTCAAAGCTATCATTTAACAGTTTGATGATTCAAAAAAACATAGGGCTTGCTTTCTCTTATTCAGGCTTCCTTTTTGGAAACGCTTTGATCATTATGGCAGCTTTCCACCATGAACATCACGATATTGTCTCTTACTGTATCCAAGTGGTTTTAAAAACTCTTCTGGGGGCCTTAATATTTCCAGTTTTTAGGGCCGGTGTGATTCAAGTTTTTCAAATTCAGGAAGGCCCAACAGAGGGTAAAAGCACCGACACTCCACACCTAGGTTATGGAATTTACGAAGGTTCAGTGTTTTTGATGGTAGGTCTTCTAACATCAATCATTATTGGACAGATTCACTTTGGAACTATTTACCCGTTCTTCTAGGCCTTGGGCAATTTGTTTACAATGGTATTGAGAGTCTAATTCGACACAAGGGATACCATGAAAGACAAATTGGAAAACAATATTTTCTCCAAATTAGATCAGATCGAGAAGCGTCTGGATAAAATGGAGCGAAGAATTGAGTGCATGGACCAGGACACCGAAAAGGCCTTCAAAACGATTCAGGCACAAATGGTAAGAGTGAAAAACGGAGAAAAGCTTCCAGACGACTACCTTTTAAATAGACGTGGCTATAACGACCTCTCACCCGAGAAGGCCAAGAAGTTATTTTTAGAAAAGGACAGAGACTTTATACTTTTGGACGTTTCGGAAAAATCATTTGGAAACCAGGATGGATTTTCTGAAGCAATTAAAATCCCTTTGGAAGAGTTGGGAATCAGGCACAAAGAACTTCCAAACAAAACATCCACGATCATGGTTATTTCCGAGGACGGGACAAGATCAATTTTGGCCTGCGAACTACTGAACAAGCACGGCTTTTATAATCTTAACAATATTTCAGGTGGCTATAAGTACTGGCCTAAGCAGTCAGTCGAGCAAAGAAAACTTAGAATCGCTTAAGCTAGAAGAGACTCTGCTGAACATCCCTGGATTTGATCTTATTGTGGAAAGTTTCCAATGTTAGGGCAATCCGATCAAGCTCAACCTCTCCTATCTTCTTTAGATATTCGTTTTCAAGCTCCTCGATCACTTCCAACATACTTATTTTAAACTTTTCACCATACTCAGTTAGAAAGACTCGCTGTTCTCTCTTATCATGCTCGCCTTTTCTCCTAACTACGTATCCTCTTTTTTCAAGCTCATTTAGGTGGCTAGTCATGGTTTGCTTCTTGAGACCGCAAGCATTGCCGACCTCTTTTATCGAGGGTGTATCCATTTCACAGATGTTTGTAAGAATTTCCAGAAAACTAGGCCTTAGGTCTATAAAGCCCTTTTGCTGAAGAGCTTCTAGAAGATCATTTGAATAGTGTCGATAAATTTTCTTTAGTAGGCTTCCTACCTTCGCAATCCTATGCATAATACTATTTTAGTACAAAATAGTATTATTTCCATACTTTTTTGCTAAATACTTAAATTTTCTAAAGCGATAGTAAGCTCTTCGCTTAAAACTGGAGCTTTTGAACTCTCACTATCTGCTTCGGCCAGCATCTCCATTGCAGCTCCAGGCCTAAAAGCTGAAGTCTCAAAATTTGAAGTCCCTTCATACCACAATGACATTTTAACAAGACCTTTAACTTGTCCATGATCCAGATGAATAGTACTTGCCTTAGCGATTGAGGTGGTAGCAGATAGAGCGATAATGGCAATAAAGAGATGTTTGAGCATTGATTTAATCCTTAATCCTTTTAGTTTTAGACAAGGATATTCTCTCAAAACCTGCGAGTCTTCTCCACATCAATGGAGCCATTTACACGCCCCTGTTAGAAAACTAACACCCCCGGAGTAAGCGAATTGATTCATAAATAATGACACCGAAATGGTAAGAAGGGCCCGTTTTGCCATATTAAGATATATCCCGATAATTAAAGTGCGAACAACAATTACAAGGAGTTATCAATGCAAAACGAGCTTAATGAGTACTATATCAATTTATTGAAAGAAAAGTATATAGAAGCCCCTAAATCTTTGAAATCAAGCATGCTAGATGATGCCCAGGCCTTCACAAAACTATCTCGAAAAACCCTTATCAAGCGTCTAAACATAAAATTCAAGAAGGATAAGCTAAGAATTAGGCAGGGAAGACCAAGGAAATACGACCATCTGATTCCTCATTTACGGATGCTTAAGAATCTAATGGGAAACATTTCTGAAAAAAGGATAAAAGCCGCGATTCCTATTTGGCTTGATTATTATGCAGAACACTTTGATCTTGTCATCAACTCAAAAGTCTATGTGGATCTCAAAAAAGTCAGCCCATCTACGATTGCTAGACTGTTGAAGATGGACCTGGGAACTAAAGGTCTTTCAACCACAAAACCAAGCAAAAAGTTCAAAAACATAATCCCAATAAAGCGGCTGGACGAGGAAGTCACGGCTCCCGGCACTGTTCAGACAGACACTGTCGCTCACTGTGGGACTATGATTGCAGGTAAATATTGTAACACGATTACCTCTGTAGATATCCATACTGGTTGGACGGAGAACAGAGCTATTTGGACAAAGGACTCTAAAGAGGTTGTTAAGGCCATACGGTCAATTGAAGGAGCATTTCCATTCAGACTAAAAAATTTCGATACTGACTGTGGCTCAGAGTTTTTAAATATCAATGTGATGAAATATCTTGAGGAGCGTCCGGTACCGGTAAAAATGAGAAGAGCACGGCCGTATAAAAAAAATGATCAATGCTACGTGGAGCAAAAGAATTTCACTCATGTCAGGAAGCTTTTTAAGTACCACAGATTGGAAAGTCCCAAACTTGTATCAATGATGAATGATATTTATGAAAACTATTGGAATCCGCTTCACAACTACTTTATCCCTAGTTTCAAGTTAGAGTCTAAAGAACGTGTGAATTCTAAAATCAAGAAAATTCATGAGTTCCCAAAAACTCCAGCAGCTAGGATAACAGGTGATAAATCTATTGATAAACATGTAAGGAACAGAGTTATTTCTGAATCAATGAGGTTAGATCCAGTTCTTCTTAAAAAGGAACTGAACAAAAAGCTTGCATTATTTTTAGAGGAGCTTGAAAATTATAATAGTCAAATAGCCGCTTAATTATTGAAGGGTTATATCTTGGTGTCAATTACTTTTGAATCAATACGTGAGCAACCCAAATACTGTGCATATTTTAAAATTTAAGATTGAGCTATTAATAATCGGTCTCTCATTTTGGGCGTACCTTTAATGTCCTTGACTGGTACCTGAGGCTCTTTGGAGTCGACTTAGTGGATACTCATTGCAATGTAGACAAAATAAAGATGATTCCAGAAACAAAAAAGCCTTTCAACAAAGGAAGGGATGAGAGTCAAGGCTTTACAGTTCGAGTTTGATAAGTGGTGCACGGAGAGGGACTTGAACCCTCACAGGCTTGCGCCCACATGGCCCTCAACCATGCGTGTCTACCATTCCACT
>PBFR01000004.1 GCA_002718735.1 Halobacteriovoraceae bacterium
AGGTGGCGGAAAACAAAAGGGATTGTCTTTTTTTAGGTATGAAGGAGGAGATATTAATAATTTCAGTGTGAAATCCCATCTCAAGCATTTTATCAGCTTCATCCAACACAAAGCTTTTAATATGCTTTGTTTCAATAGATTTCTCTCTCAAAAGCTTTAAAACTCTTCCAGGTGTACCCACCAATATATGTGCACCATGCTCTAAAGACTTCTGTTGATGATACTTCGCACTTCCTCCGCACAAAGTAAGCACCCTTACATTCGCCATAGCTCTAGCGAGTGTTCTAACTTCTTTGGCCACTTGTTCTGCCAGCTCGCGTGTTGGACACAAAATTAATGATTGTGGTCTTAAAAGGTTAACGTCTAATGTATTGAGTATTCCAAGGCCAAAAGCAGCGGTTTTTCCACTCCCTGTTTTTGCCTGTGCCAGCACATCTTTACCTTCCAGAACATGAGGTAATGCTTCCGCCTGTACGGGAGTCATGGCCTTAAAATTCAGGTCTTGAAGGTTTTTAATTAATAGGGGATCCAGTTTTAGTGATGCAAATTCATTTTTCATAATAAGGGGTATACTACAGTTTTTTTACATAAGCGATAAGATCGCTTTCGCGAGTATTTTGCGCTTAAAATAGGGTAATTCACAGAGTAGTTATTCTTTACCCTATAAAAAATTCACCTCAGATTGTGCACACTCCCAAGTGTGGTAGAAGCACTGCACAAACAAATTACTAGAGGAGTATTTACCTATGAAAAACCTAATTACGGCATTAGTACTTGGTTGCTCAATCACATCAAGTTTTGCATTTAACGACGAAACTAAGGTTGCTTCATCAATGGTATCTACAGTAGCTTCTCCTTTTGTATCTACCGTAAACCCAATTGCCGGTGCGCTTGTTTCTTCTACAAGCATCTATTGGATTGTTGATGTATTCGAACGAATGCCAAGATATGAAGGCCTAGACAATGACGCTATTGAGGTTCTTGCCGGCTCAATTGAGCTGGAAGAGTCACTGTCCTTAACAATGTTTAAAGAAGACCTGCATAACAATAAAGAGGTTCTTGAAGCTAAATTTCAAGCAAATGACATTAATCTAACAGTTGAAGAGTTAACAGACGAAGAAGTCGCTCAGCTAGCACTTTCCTCAACTATTCAAGAATAATAAGCAAAGGCTTAATCAGAATGAAAAAACTGTTTATCTCATTACTTTTAACTTGCACTGTCTCTTCGAGTCTTGCAGGAGACTATGAGGAGTATGCACTTACATCTGGTGCGGTATCGCCGGTTGTCATTACAACTTTTAATCCAGTGGCAGGTGTCGTCTCTTCGTACTCCGTGTTGTATACAGCAATATTTGGTATGCAATTCTATAATTATGAAGGTCTTAGCAACGATTCGATTGAAGTTCTTGCAGGTTCGATTGAGTTGGAAGACTCTGCAGCTTTATCATTGTTTAAAGAAGATATTCTCGAAAACAAAGAAGCAATAGAAGCTGAATTTCAAGCAAACAACATTGACCTAACAGTTGAAGAATTAACTGACGAAGAAATTGCACAACTAGTACTTGCTACAAGCAACCAATAAAATAATTAAGATAAACGCTCTCTAAAAACGGGAGCGTTTATTATATTAATCTATTACCCTTTTCTGTGATAACCTTCACCATCGTAGAAGTAGTCCCCGCGACTTCTTAAAATACCATTCTTGTCGTAGAACATATCTTCCGGGGAACGATAAAAACCTTCGTAGTCATAGTAGTTTTCACCGGGAGCTCTTAGATTCCCTTGGCCATCATAAAAGTGATCACCAGGGCCTCTATACTCTCCATTTGCATCATAGTAATGTTCTGAAGTTGAATAAATGGCGAAGGCCGAGAATGAATTCATTAGTGCCAAAACTGCCAGAAGCTTCCTCATAGTATCTCCAATTATAAAAGTACGTACAGATATCTTCTTAGCTTTCTTGAGTGAGTAAAAGTACAAGTGAAGAAAAAACCTGGAGTGTCAAAACTTTATACACGCTTGCCTACAAAGTCGCATAAAGAAGACTAAACACCTATAAGCACCGTTTAGCTACTTTCACTTACTTAATACTCAATATAAGTCTGAGTTACTTTTGCATCTTTGTGGTTCAAGTAGTTTCTAACCATTAAAATGTCTTTGCTTTCAACATACATATTGGTTGCACATGCCTTTCTAAAGCTATGGGGAGTTAAGTCTGAGGGAAGGCCAGCTCTCATAAGCATTCTTTTGATAAAGGCATACATTGCACGTGAACTGACCTGAGATCCAGTCTTATTAGTAAATAAATACTCGCTCTCAACACTGGCCATACTCTTGTGACTCTCCAAAAGGTCAAAGATGGTTTCAAATTCTCGAATTTTTAGATAATGCCGCTCACCACCTTTTCGAATAAAGCTCAAGGACTTAGTCCGCTGAGAAAAATCGCTATACCTCAAACGGCAAAGCTCTTCGAGCCTTAGACCTCCAAAATAGAGCAGATATGCCACAAGTCTGTCTTTAACCTTGTATAGATTCTTATCCAGTGAGTCCCAATCACGATGATTTAAGAGCTTTGTGTGCTCAATATCACTGTCTTTGACCTTAATTGTGTGAATTTTGCTTTTTACGGGGTTTTTTCCAAATGCTTTTGAATTATCCTCATGAGACTGAATCAAATAGTCATAGAAGTTCTTAATACTAGAAAGGTGTCTTTTTTGGCTATTAACACCCAAATTTAGGGGACTTGGTGCATTTTTCACCCGTCTGTACCACAGCAATTTTCGCCAACCTTTTTGAGGTCTAAGGGAGCTGCCACTCAGGAATTCTTTATAACTCTCGATTGTCTTGGCATTTGCACGATTTAAATGTGACCCGTAGAAGTACTCATAAAAGTGAATGTATCTCTCCAGATCACTTCGATAGTTCTTGATTGTGTGTCCTGAACGGTTTAATTTCTCACAATTTCTTAGAAACCTATCCAGCCATTTCCTGTGTTTCTTGAACAAGGCATACCCTTTGCTTTTATTTACGATTCAATCAATTTCGACATATTTTATTTAAAAAATACCAATTTTTATTCGTATAATTTATATTATACGAAACAAATATGCAATAAATACCTAAAAACACGTAAAATAGCTTTTACTTCGTTTTACTTACAGTTTTTAGTGAAAAGAGTTAATATACATGTATAGGCAGCGCATCGTTAGATGATTCTGTGAGGAGGAAGCTGCTGAAACACACATTCACCAAAAAGATAAACCTGCCACTTAAAACGTGGCGGATACAAAAGGGAAGGTCAGAAATGACCATCTAAGCAAGAAGCTTGCGACTAAGAGAATTTAATCTTAGCCCAGAGCGAATCACAGGCCGGAAAAGATCCAAATTGGATACGCCGGCCCTTTTTTTGTCTAAAAAGCACCGACTTTTATGCTGCTAAATTTTTGTTCTTTAACAAGTTAGCTTCTCTTTCTGATGCCTAATCTATTTCTATATTCAAAATCAAGTACTCTAAGACTTCTTCCTTTGATAGGTTTGGATATTCAGTTTGAATTTGATCTACTAGTTCATTAAGTAAAGGACGACTTTCCAGTACCATGCGAAGGGATTTACCTATTTGGGCATTACCAGATTTTATCTCCTCAATCGTTATTTCACTATTACCTTCTCTATAAGATCTTACTTTAAAAAAAGGCTCTTTTTCGGAGGGTATGCTTTCAGCAAATGAAAGAATCGGTAGAAGCATTGTTAAGTAAAGAAGTAGTTTTTTCATAAGAAAACCCTTTAAAATTAGATTTTTTCCCCACTAAGGAGGGTGGGGCGTTGTTAATAATATGTACTTAGTTTAGATAATTGATGCGATGCACAACAGACGGGTAGAGTTTTTTACAATTTTCACTGTCAAAATATTTGACGGTTCATAGGTGATAATAGTCTAAGTGGACAAATGACCCTATACTGATTAAAGAGAAAAAGCTTCGCTATAAGCTAGATGTAACCAACTTGAAAGAAAACAATTACAGCACCAGCTTTTTGCCTTAAAAACTTAGAGGAATTATTCGTTAATCATCTCATACATATCTGAAGCGCTCTCCACCTGGCGGTAGGAGACCTTCTCAACCTTCATAATGCTATGAAGCTCCTGAGATATACGCTCTATGGCGCGAGGATGCCCTGTTAGAAAGATATGAAGAAGCTTTTTACCTTCTCTAGGTTCTTCTTCATAGATCTCTTCAAGCTCTATGTTTTCTCCAAGAAAGATTTTGGAGGCAAGTCTTTTTACAGTTCCAATGGACATAACCTCTATATGGAAGTCTTTGTGCTCACTTTCTCTCTCAATAAACTTGTGAATTGGAGCCAATAATCTCAAAACGACCAAAACCGTAATTGAGAATAGGGTGGCCACAAGGGGATAGCCTACGCCAATTGTGAAGCCAATTGCTGCAACGACCCAAATAGTGGCGGCCGTTGTGAGCCCGGTAACGTTGCCACGTCCTTGAATAATTGCCCCAGCACCCAAGAAGCCAATCCCGCTTACAATTTGAGCGGCAACACGATTTGGATCCACTAGCCCAACAGCATTAGGGAGGTTGATAAGAGAAATTGTAGTATAAAGAGTGGCACCTATACATATCAGTATATTGGTTTTAAGGCCTGCAGCCTTCATTTTTATTTCTCTATCAAAACCTACAAGCCCACCAAGAATAAGGGCGGTAACAATTTGAATTCCGATTCCGAAGTAAATTGGCACATTGCCAAAAACTTCAATATACATTTCGCGCTGAAATACTTCCATGTTTCAATCTCCGTTTATCCTATTAATTTAAACAGTTTTTCCACCATGTTGCAATAAAGCGTTGTATTTAAAGCATTTTTATATCGTTTGAAGTTGAGAATGCGTCTTAAAGGGTATATTATTGGCTCAATTTTTAGATCAGAACGTAACCACTATTACACATCAAAAGGACACTTATGAGCGGGAATTCATTTAACTCATTGTCAGACCTTAAGGTCAACGGAAAAGACTATGCGGTATATAGTCTAAAAAAGGCCCAAGAAAATGGACTGGGCGACACTAGCAAGCTTCCAAACTCGCTTAAAGTGTTGCTTGAGAACCTTCTTAGGAATGAAAACGGCAAGACTGTTGTAAAAGACGACATTTCTGCTGTTTTAGGCTGGCTTAAAAACAAAAGCTCAGACAGAGAGATTTCATACCACCCAGCACGTGTTGTTATGCAAGACTTCACTGGTGTTCCAGCGGTAGTTGACCTTGCAGCAATGAGAGATGCGATGAAGAACTTGGGTGGAGACGCTCAAAAGATCAACCCACAGGTTCCAGTTGATCTTGTAATTGATCACTCTGTAATGGTTGATAAGTTCGGAACTCCAAGCTCTTTCAAAGAAAACGTTGAGCTTGAGTACGAAAGAAACAAAGAAAGATACCAGTTTCTAAAATGGGGACAAAAAGCTTTTGAGAACTTCCAGGTTGTTCCTCCAGGAACTGGAATTGTTCACCAAGTAAACCTTGAATATCTAGGACAAGTTGTTTGGACTAAAGAGCAAGATGGTAAAGAGCTTGCTTACTGTGACACTTGTGTTGGTACAGACTCTCACACTACTATGATCAATGGACTTGGCGTTCTTGGCTGGGGCGTTGGTGGTATTGAAGCAGAGTCAGCAATGCTTGGACAAGCTGTTACTATGCTTATCCCAGAAGTTGTTGGATTTAAACTAACTGGTAAAATGGCAGAAGGAACAACTGCAACTGACCTTGTTTTAACTGTTGTTCAGATGCTTAGAGAGAAGGGCGTTGTTGGTAAGTTCGTAGAGTTCTACGGTGAAGGCCTTGACAATCTAACTCTAGCCGATAGGGCAACTATCGCAAACATGGCACCTGAGTATGGCGCTACTTGTGGATTCTTCACAATTGACGAGCAGACTATTGATTACTTAAAGTTCACTGGCCGTGATGCTGATAGAATTGCTCTTGTTGAAGCATATGCTAAAGAGCAAGGCATGTGGAGAGATTCAAACAGCCCTGAGCCGTCATTCACTGACACTCTTGAACTTGATATGACTACTGTTGAGCCGTCTATTGCAGGCCCTAAGAGACCTCAAGACAGAATTGCTCTTTCAAATGCTGCCAAGCAATTTCACCACGACATGAAAGAAGTTTTCAAAGTAGAGGAGAAAGACGCTTCTAAAAACGTAAAGGTTGAAGGAAGAGACTTTGAGCTTACTCACGGAGATATTTGCATTGCTGCCATTACTTCTTGTACAAACACTTCAAACCCAGCTGTACTAGTGGCCGCTGGACTTGTTGCAAAGAAAGCACTTGAAAAAGGTCTAAGCGTTAAGCCATGGGTAAAAACTTCTCTAGCTCCTGGTTCTCAAGTTGTAACTGATTACCTTGAAAAAGCAGGACTTCAAACACACCTAAACGATCTTGGGTTTAACCTAGTTGGTTACGGTTGTACTACTTGTATTGGAAACTCTGGTCCTCTTAATCCAGAGATATCTAAGGCTATCCACGATGGAGATTTGATCTCTACTTCAGTTCTTTCTGGTAACAGAAACTTTGAAGGAAGAATTGGCCCTGATATTAGAGCGAACTACTTGGCGTCTCCGCCACTTGTTGTTGCTTACGCTCTTGCCGGAAACCTTAAGATTGATCTTAAAAAAGACGCTGTTGGAAAAGATAAAGATGGAAACGATGTATTCCTTAAAGACATCTGGCCTACAAGCGAAGAAATTCAAAAGACTATCCAGTCTTGTCTAGATGAAGAGATGTTTAAATCTCGTTACTCTGATGTGTTTAAAGGTACTGAAGAGTGGCAAAACGTTGCTGCTACTGAATCTCAAACTTATGATTGGGACTCTAACTCTACTTATGTTCAAAACCCTCCATACTTTGAAGGTATGACTATGGATTTGGATAAGAAAGAAGACATTGTTGACGCTAGACCACTTCTAATTCTTGGCGACTCAACTACTACTGACCACATCTCTCCAGCGGGAGCGGTTAAGCCTGACTCTCCAGCAGGTGAGTACCTTCAAGCTCACGGAGTTAAGATCCAAGACTTTAACTCTTACGGGTCTCGTCGTGGTAACCACGAAGTAATGATGAGAGGAACATTTGCAAACATTAGAATTAAAAACCTAATGCTTGATGGTGTTGAAGGTGGATACACTAAGCACATTCCTACTGGAAAACAAATGGCAGTATACGACGCTGCAATGAAGTACAAAGAAGAAGGAACTCAACTAGTAGTTGTGGGTGGCAAAGAATACGGAACAGGCTCATCTAGAGACTGGGCCGCAAAGGGTACAATCCTTCTAGGTGTAAAAGCTGTAATCGTTGAATCCTTTGAAAGAATCCACAGATCCAACCTCATTGGAATGGGTGTTCTTCCTCTTCAGTTTAAGGACACTAATCGCGAGAAATTAGCTCTTACAGGAGAAGAAACTTTCACAATCAAGGGTGTTGACTCAATTCAGCCTAAGCAGGACGTTGAAGTAGTAATCACAAGAGCTGACGGATCTAGCGAGTCAGTAAGTGCTGTTTGCAGAATTGATACAAAAGATGAGCTTGATTACTTCAAAAATGGTGGAATCTTGCACAATGTTTTGAGATACTTAAACGAGAAATAATATACTCAAACAAAAAGGGGAGTGTGAGCTCCCCTTTCTATTCTAAATGGAAGTTAGCATGGCAAAAGCAAGCGACAGCGATTATCTTAAGTTTAAAGGCCAGTACCCTAAGAGTTCAAAGATCTTCACGGCAATGTTCATTGATCTAATTGTTGTAAACATTATCGCAGTCATTGTTCTAAAAATTTATGGAATGATTCTTTCTGGTGTTTTGGATCGCTTCACCTACGGATACGTTGGATTTGCAATTTATCTGGTTTGTCTTCTATACGTTCCAATTCTAAGTGCCAAATCTCAAACTGTTGGCCAAAGGTTTACCCACATAAAAATTAGAGATGTAATGACAGGTGGAAATCTCTCCATCACCACTGCAATATCCAGGTGGCTTATGTCAGTAATCTCTCCATTTGGCTACAACCACAAGAAAGTTCCTTGGTTTGATCGTAAGTTCAATACGGTACTTCTTAAAGCTTAAGTAATTTAAGACATTTCACTTTGTCATTCTCCAGGGTGGAATTTATGGCCTATGCTGATTTTAACTTGATGGAAATGGCCGTAGCGCAAGACTGTTAATGAATCCTGGTCTTATCCAGGCAGGTTATAGCGTTACAATAATTCCTCCAATTTATAGGGCCTAATCACAAAGGCAATAACGTGGTTTCAAAGACTTCTTGTCGTGCATGCTTTATGAGTCTGAGAAGGATGTCTTAATATTGCTAGAGTGGACGTAAGGGGTCATTTTTTTAGGTAATTTCCCACTTTGACGGGGGTGAAGCCCTAAGGGCAACAAATTCACTCAAGAATTTTCTGGAGTCTTCCGACGAGGTCTTAACATCTAAAAAAGGACTATAAATGAAAACTCTGACTTTTCTCACAAGTATCTTTTTATTAGCTCCGGCCATGGCCGCAGATTACTCAAAGTGTAAGGAGTTCTTCTCACCATCAGGTCTTGGTAATCCATCATTTTCAATGGACAAAGATGGCAAGATAACTCCCCATCCATATGTTATTTCATATGAATCAGATGATAAAAATAAAGAAGAACATATTAGTTACGTAAACGATTACAATCTTGCGCATTCAGACTTGTTGAAGACTACAATTAAAAGAGATGATAAAGGCGACATTATCGAGATCACTCATGCCAATGATTACACTCAAGAGAATTTAGATAGAATGAAAAAAACCCTTAGACGCTACAGTCCCAATTCACCTTTTCTAGCTTTTTCCCACTCAACAATAAAGCTTGAAATAAGAAATGGAGAATGCGTTCCCGTGAAGGCAACAGCACACAATTTAATTCAGCCTAAAGTTGGCGGCACCACAAGGCCCTCTAGTTTATATAATACCAAACTATGTAAAGAGCTAGATGATTTTTTAAAAGAACACCCTGAAGCAGAAGCATGCTTTAAAGATGATTTAAACGATAAAGTGAGTAAAATTTTTGAGCCTTACAAATCATATCAGGCCGTTTATGGTATGGGTGGCGGCATGAGTCCTCATGGATTATTCACAGGCTTTTTTGGCAGATTGGATTCCCTGCTAGTCGACGACGATTTTTTGAATTCAAATCCATCCTCGAGAAAGTTTACGGGTCGATCACCAGTGATTAGTGCACATATAATTTTAGAAGATTGTCGCTCCCAAGGGCTTGAGCCTTTCATTAAGGATGAGAATTTATGGAGGAAAGCTGCGGCAAAAGCAACACCAAGCACGGCCAGTCCAAAAGTGAAGGCCAATTAAAATAGTTCTGAATTTAACCTTATATACATGGGAGCTTTTATGGCTCCCTTTTTATTTAATAAAATCCCTACCTAACTTAAAAGTCACATTATTTGCGATCATCTCCAGTCGGCAATAACACATACGTCATGGGACGAGTAAATATTACAGAATAATTAAAAATACCAAAGTTAAGCTAGCAAGGATGCTATAGGTATTCCATTCAGTATATAACAGTTTTAACAATGGAGACTTCTATGAAATTAAAACAAATACTTTCTATTTTGGCCATTGGGCTGGCCTTTAGCTTAAATCTACATGCTGAGACAGCAATCGAGATCACCCACCCAAGTGAGGTTCAACTAATAAAGGAGGCCTTAAGGCTTCAAGGCGAAGTTAGGGACGGAACTTGTACATCTAAGGAAGCGCTTCTTGAGAGAGACACCTATAGTGACTTTACTTCAACTTACAGAGTCTCAGGAGATAAAAAATCCTTTAATATCGGTGGTGCTGAATTTATAGGTATTGCTCAGTCACTTTTCAATAAAGCTTATGGGGCCAAGCAAACCCAGGTGAGCACCCGCCTTAGAAGCTTCACGAGAACGACAATTATAATTGTTTCTCATGAATGCAGGTTCGAACAATCTGTATACATAAATTTTTAATAAGAAGGGGAGTTGAAGCTCCCCTTTTTTATTTAAATCAATCCAGTATATAAAGACCAGAATCTTTGCCTGTACCTTCTTCATTTTTATATTCTTCGTACAGTTCAACCTCTGAGCCGTTAGTGGACTTAAGCTCAAGGTAGACGTAATGACCTTTTTCATTTTCTCCGTAGGCAGTAACAGTATTGTCTTTACACCAGCCAATTGCTCGTGATTCTTCACCATTAATGTTCTGGTTCCAGACTTCTCCATCGATTATAGTGGTAGGGTAATGGCTAATAAGTTCAAGATCATCAAAGTCATCATACTTTAGCTCAAGGTAGACACACGTTGAACTTTGCCCGGAGCTCATGCAGTATGTTCCTTTTATTGTAGGACATTCATTCTCAAAATGCTTAACAGACTTTGCGTACTGATCAACGTTCTTTACAGTTCGTTTTGCAGGATCTTTTGACCCAGATGAGTTGCTACCACCACAGGCAGAAATCACCAAAATTAATATACTAAGGAACACGTTTGATTTCTTCATAAATACTCTCCAAATAATAATAAATTATTTGATAAAAGCTACCAAAGTTAAAGGCCTGAAGTAAATTCAAAATATTTCTTAAAGGAATCTAACATTGCCAAAGAATTTCGCAATTTCAGTAGGTTAGAGACATATCTATAAAGTTTTCATAACAAAGAATTGATCTTTGTTGCCATGACAATGCGTGTTAAAAGGTCCAAATATTAACATTTCTCTCAAAAAAATTGGAGACCATATATGAAAATACTAGCTACAACACTTCTTATGTTAGGTACTCTTGCGGCCAATGCGTCCTGTTTGGACAAAATTAAAGACTATGTCAGTGACAAAGAAGATCAGATCGCAAAGATGCCATTTTATACAAAAACAAGCGAATTTGGTATTCCTGTGGCCCTTACATCTGGAACATATGCAGCGGCAAGTTTAGGTATCTCAATATCAGGGCCAGGCCCGGTGATTCTGTATTCATCATCTGCAGGAGGTTTTATGGCAGCAGCTGCAGTTCAGGAGTATCTGTACAATGACATTGATGATCTTAAAACCTACATGTCCTACGCAGTTGATGTAATTGAACTACTTGAAGAGGCACAGGCATATGATGGCCCAAAACTTAGAAGTATGCTTGTGAAGCTAAATGGATTTGGACGCGTAAATAGATACACAATGACAACACTAGCTGATGCAATTAACGAGATAAATGAAAAAGAAGGAATGGCCTGTACTGAAGACAATCTAACCACAACTCATGGCATTTATACAAAACTAGCAAAGGCAGCAGATCAGCAGGAAGACTAAAAGATAAACTATGAAGCTAATTTATGGGTTAGGGCCAGACTGAGGATCAGCTCATGCCCATAAATTATATCCGCCTTGGCTAAACTCTCTAAATTAAAAGAACGCCACGCAGCAAAATGTGCGATAATGTTTCTTATCGTGCATTATTTTCAAGGAATTTTTGGTGAAATAACGGCCCTATTTTCGAAAGAAATCTTCTGTTTAAGGATAACACCTGTGACTAATTTTTAAAGTCACAGGTTCATTTTTTCCGGCCTTTAAATCCAGATTTAATAATTCCAGTGCACAACATAGCTCCCTAGAATTTCTTAGCTCGCAGGCCCTCAATCCACTGAAATATTATTGTAAAATCTCCGGCAACTCAGCATCTACTTTCTTGGGCAATACCTCACTCATAATATTTCTTTTGTATGGCAGTTAAAAAGACGCTCATTTTTAAGCAAAACTTTGTGGGTGGCCATAGCACTTGTTTATTCATCAATATCGCTCGAAATTGCACTAAATAAAATGGCAATTGAATGCATGAAAAGAACTTCCATTAGTGATTAAAATTGTATTTTAGTTTATTAATAAATTTCTTAAAGTTCACCCAATAAAGTAACCGTTTTAATTGGTCATTCATGAGTGTGAAAATTTTAAACAAGAATATTAGGCCTGTAATTTAAGGTATTATCGAGAGTTGACGCCCACAAACTAGGAAGTCGATGGGCAAGAGCCAGATTTTTTAAATTCTAAGGTTTAAAGACCACGTTTCCACATACCTTCTCCCCTTTTACTGTGTAGCCTTTCAAGAATCCAGAACACTTGGAGTTATCAAACTCTGTTCTAGTGGATTCATTGATTTTAAGCTTATTGGATGCAAGGTTTCTCGTTGTTATATTGCCTTGAAGATTAATTCTGAAACACTTACCACCGGTATAATTTGAAGTCTTATCCTTATCTAATGAATCACATATGCCCTCTGCAAACTTTGCCCTTAGATCTGGTGTTATACTTGATACCTCACACTCTCCAGATCCAGTAAAAGTTCCGCCGATCTGAAGACAGATTCTTTCAAGTGCATTTGATGCCACAGCAGACTCATCCACATGCTCACATGATATGTTTCCACCTTTCACACTTACATCCATTTTGATGTCTCTCTTAAAGCTTTGACCAGCACTCTGTGAGCTTGTTTTTGATCTTTTAAATTCAAAAGTTAGCGTCATCGGGGATTTACCTGTATTAGATTCAAGTTTGGCATTTATCGCCTCTAGGGAGAGTTTTGATCCAAGGTTTCCCTCATTTAAACCTCTCCAAACACTTATTTGTCCCATGGTGAGATCAAGTCCTTTTGAGCTGGCCATTTTATTTACGTTAAGGCCTGAAAGAAAGCTTTCACAAGTATTCTTTCTTTTTAATGAATCAATAACTGATTTGACTGCCAATTCGGCACTTCTACTTTCCTCATTGCTAATCTGAACGCTTTGTTGGTTTTTCATATTCTGAAACATGGTCAGGCCAATGCCGCCAGCTACACCCATTCCAATAACAAGCTCTAGAGCGCTCAGGCCTTTTTGGTTTAGAATTTCTTTAAAATACCTAATCATATTCTTCTCATTTATTTATTGAATGCTAAATCAAACACCCTTGTGGTTTGAGTCTATTACGATTAATTTTCTTGGCATGTGACAACCTGGTTTATCTGACAAAAATTTGCGTCTGGTGGTGTCCCTGGAGGTCGTCCCGGATTGTCATTACACTGCCTGTACCCAGATCCTGGATTATCACAAGGCTTACCAATCAAGGCCGAACACTTGGGAACGTTCTCTTTACATGAGTCTTCGCTGTATGTGTCGAGTTTCCACACACCTTTCTTAGCCTTAACACTGCAGTCTTTTGTTCCTGATTTAGTTCGGGTGCTGCCGCAGTTACTGGTCTGTGAAACTTTTTGATCAGAACAAACATTGGCCAATGATGGAGTCCAGTATTTGTCCTTACATTGTTCAGGGTCTTTAGGGTCTTTAGGATCACCTATTACCGGAATTTCTCCATCCTCACACTTAGGTGCCTGTCCACAGTAGTAGTTGCAACCTTCTGTGCTGTAGTAATTTTTTGGGCCATCTTTAACGCAACTTGGAATCTCGGGACAGACCTCGGCCTTCTTTCTAACAATACAAGTCTTTCCTGTGCCACAACCATCATCAACTTCATAGTCTTCGCAAGAGTTTACATCTTCTTCACCACAACCAGGTGCTGCCCCTCTGTCTCGTTGACATTCGCAATACAGTTGAGAATTCTCATATCTTGGTAAATAGGTTGAGGTATCTGGCATCGGACAACTAATTTGAGCACAGTTTAATGCCCCATCGGATGAAATTCCACGCCCTACTTGAAGCTCTGAGCATATGCCTTGGGAAGCTCCTGTTCTCTCACCAGTTCCCAGTCTTATTCTATAGGGGCCAAAGGTTTTGGACATAAGGTTCCCACTTACAGAAATCAAGTCACAAGTGCCACCACTCAAAGTGCCACCAACAACTTCGCAGGCAAGACGATCAATTTCACCTCTAAAGTCCGAATCCGCGGAAAGGTTGGGATCACACCTTCCTTCGGCCGAGTCATACTCCCCACCGATGGAATTGCAAAAACTCTCCAATCCTTCCACTGCTGATGCAACTTGAAAAGAAGAACAACTCTCAATAGTCGCAACACCTGAGGGATCACTTGGATCCGGGGCCATAAATGTTTGAATTGAAACTTTATCAGTTCTTCTAGAGGCCGATCCTGCGGCCTTATCCTTTTTAAAAACAATTAAAATATCTCTGTTTTGTGCTCCAGGGTTTTGGTCTTTTATCTGCTCAATAGAAACACCTCCGCCAAGATCACTTCCTACAGATAAGTTTCCGATTTGGTCAAAGCCTCCATTTAAAGCTTCTCTACAAACTGCTTCGGAGGCCAGATTTGTTTTTAAATCAAGCATTGCATATTCAATAAGGGTGTTTTGAGCAGTGTCGGCATACATCTTACCTCGTTCAAGCCCAGACTTTGCCAACATCAATGCCCCGGCCCCAACGGCCACACCGCCAATCATTACAGCGATTAAGCTGCTTCCGATTTGATTTGAAAGAATATTTACTCTTAACTTTTTCATATAAACTCTACCTTACTTTTCCACACATTGGACTACATCATTTATCTGACAGTAGTTGCCAGCGGCGTTTTTAGGCACAGGATTGTCATTACATTCTTTGAGTCCTGGAATATCACAAGGCTTGCCAATTAATGCACTACACTTGGGAACGGATTCATCACAGCTATCTTCACCTATCCCATAGGCCCTTTTCCAAACCCCTTTCTTTGAAGAACTTGATGACGGACAGTATCTCACCGTGCTCTTGCATGGGAGGATTTCCTCTTCGCCTTTTAGTCTTCGCTCACTAGTGCACGCCTTTTTAGTCCCAGCAGTTGCACAACTTGTTCCAAGCCAGTTGTTACACATTGGCAGCTCTTTTGTATTAACAGGATCATTCACCCTGTCTGGAAAGCTCCATATTAAGAAGTTCTCTCCTTTACATGTTTTACCCGTCTCGCTTTCACACTTAGACTTAGAGGCAAAGGCATTGAGTCCATTTTCACACTTTGGAGCTGTACCTTTTGAGTTGTCTGCATCGTCATCGTCTTTATTTACACAAGATCCACTGGCACATACTTTATCTGTTCCACAAGCTGTACCATCGGGATAATTCTCCACAACTCCTGCAAATGCACCGTCGCAGGTATTTGCTTTAAACCTTTTACATATTCCTGCACTTGCCTTTTCCACTTTTTTGGCCACACAACTCTGTTCATCAGAGTCTGGACTGTAATCTTCAAAATTACATTTATTGGTTGCAGTGGAAGAGTTTGAACCTTCCAGTGCATATCCATCTTTCTCATCACACTTAAGCTCTGCAGGCTCACGGATGGCCGCCAACTCTCCATCACATACTGTACCCGTCGCTGGACAAGAGGCATCACACTTAGTGCAAAAAGAAACACTCTTGCAAGTGACCTCGCCACTTGGAGAAATTGAGCCTACAAAGTTATTGTCACCCGGACAAGATTGCTCAAATGTTTTCACCCATTTATCAGCGAGAAAAAAGGAATCATTTTTTAAGTTTGCCCCATAGGAAGGAGTTAATGGCATGTTCATACTGTCGCACTCGGCACCATCAAACACTCCATTATAAATTTTTTCACAAGCTCGCTTTTTTACTTGTGCCAAGACATAATGATTTTGTCCTAAAGAAGAGAAGTCACATTTTTCCGACCCGGCCACACCAGTCTCTAAAGAGAAGGTTCCACCCAAACTTTCACAAGCTAGCTTGAAAGTAGTCATCTCCGACTCTGATTCAAAGTTTGAGCAACCAACAAATTTCCCATCGTTGTACTCAACCATCGCAGTTGTCTTTTTTACCGCATAAGCACTCTTAAGTCCTGGAGCTTCCCTTTTAAAATAAACAATTACAGATGCCGGCACTACTTCTCTACCCGCTCCTGTTAAAGATGGTGGGATTACCTTTGTTTGTTTTATTTCCAAAGGGGGAGAAACCTTTGAGTTAAAACTCTGAAGACTGGCACTTAGACTTTCGCTTCCTGGCTTTATGATTTGGTTGCACGAGGCCTTATCTGTAAGATGTGTTCTTAGTCTTCGGATGTATTGATCAAGCTCCATATTTTGCTTAGTGAAGCTTGCCTGTTTACTAGATTGTTCACTCAGCTTCATTCCCCCGACACCAACAATTGCAGCGATTCCCAACGCTACAATCCCTTCAACGAGGGAGAATCCAAACTCGTTTAACTTTAAACTTTTATCGTTTCGTTTATTCATATGTAATTCCTAGCTTAATCATATCAAATAACTAGTTTTGAATTTAACCAATAGTTATTGATATCGACTCTTCTGACATGGAACTTGATGAATTTGATTATAAGCTAATAATAAGATGTTTAAAAACAGTTACTTAACAGGCATAAAGTATCACTTCGCATGATTTAACTTGAATAGCTCTTTTTTTGAAAACTTATAAATGAAAATTAAATCGCCAATAATTTTTGCCAAAAGCCTATGGCCTATAAACACACCGAAAGCCCAGGTTTGTGAATGCAGATGAAGGGTTGATCTGAACTTGTATAGCAAGAACGCCGGCACCAGTTCCCGAGTTGAAAGATCCACCTCTGTGGACTGCTGCATCGCCTGAGGCCTGGTCTCTAAAAAGGCCAAATCCTTGAGCTGAGCCAAAGTTGCCATTTAAACTTTGATAGTCCGCACTAACAAGTCCCACACATGATGATAGATCCCCATTTAGCTCCTCATTAAGGGTTCCACATACAACACCATCATCTAGAGTTCCACCTAAGCTCCAGTCTACCCATTCCATACCATTTCCTGAGAAATCCCAAATCTCTTCACCGTTTAAAAGCATGAGAGTTCTCTTTTGCTCCCAACCTGAGTCAGCTGAGTTTCCGGTGTTGTCATAAGGGTTGGTGGGGTCTGAGATATCCTTTGGCATGGCCTGAAGGCTGTCGGAATGTCCTCTAGGGATCATTCCAATACCTACAGAGCCACCACTCCAGTTTTGCTCTGTAAGCTCTATACTGTGAGCTATCGATACCCACTCTGGATTAGAAATTAAATCATAATTTGCTCCAAGGGCCTCACACTCAGTATCGGCACTCGCTCTAGTTACATTTGTCCATGGAACAATAGCTGCCTGAGAAGAAGCTACACCAACATCGTTTTTGGCCTCAAACTTCATTACACAAAAAGGAGAAACTCCTAGAAGATGGCTTCCAGGAACCGCAATAAAACCTGAGGGGCAGTTTAGGTAGTGGTATCTTGCAAGTTCAGCGGAACATGGAGAGTGTACTCCTGAGATTGTAGACACTGTAGCATAAAGTCCATGTTCTCCCTCTGGCAATGCACTAAGTGTGAATGATGCCTTCACTCCATCGCTACTTCCTTGGCCAACAGGAATTGAGCACCCTGGATCCAAGAAAACCTCAACCAAGTCACCGGCCTTTGCACCGTAGACCTCAACTAAAGGAGAGTCATCTCTACTAGGCCCAAAGGGATGGTTTGGTATATGAATTTGATAGGGGGATTCAATAAACTTATCGTCAAAATGAGTCTTGGCCCCGGTAATAATTTTTAAAGCATTACAAGAGCTAAGTATTAGGCAAATGGCCAAAAGTCTCAATGGATTACACCTGGAGAATCATTAAGACATCTTGCAGACATCCAAAGATTTTTTCCTCTTTTGGAGTCACGGCCTTTTTAAGTTCAGTGAGATTCTTCTTTAAATTAGGCTCATGATGAACCTCATACTCTTTTAAAAACAAGACAGCAAATCTACTCGCGACCTGAAACAGTCCAGAGAGTTTTGAAGTGCACATGATTTTATCCGAAAATCCCACTCCCCTAAGATTTCCATGCTGCTCTATTACCAGACGAATGAGCTCAACGTTATCTACACCTGAGTCGACCAAAAATGTTTCCGCGATCTTTGCATGTGTTCTTACAACTTCGCGTCTATCCTCTTTTTGAATTGTCGCAAGCTCTGCATCAGAGCTTACAAGAATCTCTTGATCAGTGGTTAAATACATATTTTGAAAATAACTTGCAAGTGCAAGAGACTCATCTCCGCCTTTTAAATTCCAGTCAAGCTCTTCCAAAAGATAGGAGCCCAGTAACGCAGTTAAGGAACTGTGCTTATATACAAGGCCTTGCTTTTGATTAAGAAGCTCTTTGAGGGAGGCCTTTCGACTCTTCTTAATTAGTTTCATGTAATCCTCAAAAGAGGCCTTAATTTGTTCGCCATTCTTAACACTAATGCCCACCTGTTCTAGTAGGTAGCTTGCATAATCCACTGATTCGGCCGCAGCCTCCTCAGGATTGGCGGAATGACTTGGAACATTTTGTGCCACGAGTTTAGTGTATAGTTTCTCCATCGCACTTTGGGCCTGTTCTTTAACCAGATAAATACATTCAAGTTTTTTATCAGCGTACTTAGAGATATCTGCCTCTTCTAGGCTATCACCCATCGAGTAAACCTTTAAATATTTGTCCCGCATCTTTATGAAGCAATCAAATGGTAGTGTTTTAAATCTATGTAGAGAGGGAACAGGTATTGAAACATAGCCTTCTTCGCCGTCTTCAGACACAAGGGCCAGCTCTTCAAACATATTTGCGAGAAGCTTTTGTGGCGATTCCATGTAGTGGTAATACTTGGCCCACTCTTTTCCTTGAAATGCTTTGTTTGTGCCGCAGATTACAGTCTCCCCACCATTTATGTAAGGTAGTAAGCACTGGGAGAGAGCTTTCTTGTCTCCATCCTGTTCAATTTTATGACCTAGGAAGATAAGGTTGTATTTCGCCTGTTCTTCTAAAAGTTCACAACTTTGTTTAATAGATCTGCATGTTGTAACCACAACATTTGCACTTGTTGCCTGATTAAGACACAGGTCCGCATATTGTGCCAGCTCATCAGCGCTGGTGAGTAAAAGTACCTTCGACATTTGAATTGCTCCTTGCAAGCAGCTAATCGTTAAATTGTCGCAAAAACTTAAATAACTAAACTATATTTAAGCATATTAAAATCTATATGCCACAGACACATTTAAAAGCTTTTCTGACGGAGAGTCCTTAATAATCAAGTATTTTATCCCACCGTTAACTTCCACATAATTCTTTCTCAATTGGAACTGACGGGAGTAGGCCAGGCTAATTGCATTGATTGTTTCTTTTCCTGGATTCTTAATAATACTCACACCCCCGTTAAACAAATTGCCACCATATCTTTTAGACGCACCAACTTCTATGACGGAGCGATCTAGTAGATACATATCTCTATACTGAACTTGAATTTGTGTGTTGTTGCCATGTTTGTTTTTAAATTCAACAACTCCACTGGCGAATAACTCATTTCCCACTATAGCGAATTTCTCCTGCTCAAACTCTCCATTCCTATATGTTCCACCTTGTTGATTGGAATTTCTGACGACTTCACCACCTATACCGCCTGAGGCCTCAAACCTGAAATGTTCTCCTTGTGCCAATATCTGCCCCCCAGATCTGGCCCTAATTAAATGATCCACATTCCTATCTTTTGACTGACTGAATCCTTCAACCTCATTTTCCATAAAAAACCCCACGCTTTGGAGCTCTGAAAAAATGCCGGCCTTAAAATTTTCTGTTCTTATAGGAGTAAAGTTGACCCTTGCTTTGGTATAAGGGCTTAAAATAGTCTGATAGATGTTCATGGCCAGGCCATCTTGATTAATCAAAACCTCTCTCTCTGCTTTGGCAAGAATTATGGACCCGTCCAGCTCTATACTAAATAGATTGGTCTCATCTCCAAAATTCTTTGAGATCCTCGCGCCAAAACCGCTGAGTCTCTGACCATTGGATGCCTTGGCCTTGAATGCTTTAATTTTCACTTCATCTATTCCGCCCAATTGCTTTGCAACAAGTGACACTTCCTGATAATCCTGTGCAAGTGTAATCGCTTCAGGATCTTCATGTGCAAGCATTAGTAACGTACCAAGTGGAGTTGTGACCTTTCCCTTGGGGCTTCCTTTACAATCCCAAAGCTCCACGGTTGGAGATGTTAAAGGGATATCTGAGTCAGGTGTGTCCACATCAACAACAGAAGTGTTGCTTTGCTGGTCAACGCTTGACCAATTTGCCGTATAGTAGCTTCCATCACTTGCCCGTGCCGAAACTACCTGATGACCAGAACCAGAACTTCGATAAGAGGCAATATCAATGTCTTCACATTTGAAATTACATTTCGATAAAAAGTCTGCCACCATAGTCGCAGCATCACCGCAGATTCCAATTTTCTTCCGACCTTGAGGATCTCCAATACCGGCATTATTTCGGTGAACTTCATAGTATTGATCAATGGTTATAATTTCATCCTTACTCTCACCAGTCTTAGAGTCTCTCATGCGATCAAAATCATAAACACTCGAATTTTTACGACCAATATATCCTGCAAATGCCATTGCCTGTTCCTGCCCCATCCCCTTACAAATTTTGGAAATGGCCAGATCCCTCTGAGACTCATTTTCTGCACTTATGAGCTCAATCCACTTATCTTCAAAGTTTGGATTGTTCACAGAGATAAACTTTCGCTCAGGCACTGCCTCAAGACCTTTATAGGCCTTAACCTCAAAGGTCATCTCCACTTCGGCCTCAAAAAGGTGATTCCCCTTGTCTTGTGAAACTTTATCTTCGTCTGAGCATTGGACTTTGTCCTTTGCAGAAGTCTCTTCCAAAGAATGCCCCTCGGAGATCGCAACCATTCTTGCCACCTCAAGAAGATCCCCCCCAAACACAGGAGAGACAAATAGGTAGACCGAAAATGCGATTTTAACAAAGGTCATAGAGTCTCTTTTTTATTTAACTAGTTCACGGCACCAATGCCTAGTATTCCATCGATTAATTGCCCCGCATTTACACTGCCAGAACTAGACTTTGTCTGCTCAGTATCTGCAAAATAGGCCTCATAGTTCTGCCTTTGGGCCTCATCTTTATCTGTGGCGTGCTTTTCAAATCCTTCCCTCTCAACCATTCTGGTTGTGGTGTTTTTAAACTTATTTCCATCCTGATCCTCAACTTGAAGATAAGAGGACACAATGTTTGAATAATTTAGCAAAGTCTCAATTCTTTCTTTGTGACTCTCCACCTCTTTGAGTTGATCCTTAGCAACGGCCGCAAGAGACTCATCATCATCTTTTTTCTTCTTGGTCATGGAATAAAAACGATCTCTCATATTATTAATGAGTGCCATACGCTCAGTTTTGTATTTGTCTTCGATTAATTGGATAAGATCTTCAACTGGAAACTCATCAAGTTTTCCAACATAGTCATGAAGTCCATGCTTAATAAGCATTGCTTCCAGTTCCTCATCGTCTGGATTATCTTTAAGCTTTCTTACCCTCTCCAAGTAAGCTTTTGTTTGTGCCTCGGTGTCTAATTGAATTTTTGCAAAGTCCTGCTCATTCATTGAACTGCCCAAATCCTGACACTCGTCTTTAGAAGCTACGAGAAAACCATTTTCAAAACACTCCTCCGAGAGCTGTTTTGCCTTTTCCTCCCCTTCGCCTAGTGCCTTTGCGCTGGCCACAAGCTCTTTTGAAGAAACAGATGTAATTTCATCGATTGACTTGGAACCATTGTCCCCCCGGCCAATATACTCGCCGCCAGTGAACCCAGATTGTCCTAGATCAAGGCCTGAGAAGGTTTTTAACTCTTTCTGATTTTCCTTGGCCTGAGCGATGGCCATCATAGTCTTTTTGTAGCCTTCAACCTTAGATATGAGATTGCAGGCAAGTTGACCCTTTTTATTCTTGTGACTTGTTATCTCTAACGAGTCATCTCTTTTGCTCGAGCTTGGAGAAGAAATACCCAAGTTATTTTTGCAGTACTTTATGTTCTCTTTATTTGGATTGCTCCAATCATAGACGTTGTTGCACTTGTAAATCTCGCACATGTTTCTAACTAAAAAAGTAGAACAAAAAGAATATTTAACTCCAAGCACCTCTGGGTTTTCTTGCCCCTGTTTTAGTTCATCTTCCTTAAGAGCAGAGATAATTCTCTGGTCCCTAGCATTTTGATAGTAACAAGGGTCATTCTTGTCACTAGTCCTTAACTGTGGGCAGTAACGATACTCTTGTATACTGTCCCAAAAGCTAGCAACACCCATTCTCCCCTTAAAAGACTTTGGTTTCGGTACAGGTGTCTCCAGCGGCAAGTAGGTCTTTGCCTTGGTATCCTCTCTAAAGACCGTCTTAGCTTGAACTCCAAGTCCCGCACCTTCCGCAGACTCCAACATTTGCTCCAGGCTATAGTCAAAGGACCGAGCTTTCTGAGCTTCTGGCACATCTCCAGATGGAGTAACATAGGAAATATAGCTACCAGGGTTATCACTCATTCCTATATTCTCAAGACAATATCTTGAAACATCTAAAATAAGATTTTTAGATACCTGAGACTCATAGAGTTTTAGAAATAGAGAGTGATCTATGTGTTTTAATTCTTTTAAGCGTTTGTTTTCGTAATCTTCCCCGTGAATCGCTTCATATATTCTCTTGCTTAGAAACTCACGAATGGATTTCGAGCCCTTTGTCTGATCAAAGTCGACTGTGTTTATTTCAAGATTTTGACCAACCTTCTCTAGTTCCTTGTCATCTGCTCCAGTAATGGCCTCGTCCAAACATTGACGGATTTTTTCCTTGGAGTCCTTCTCAGTGATATTCTCAATTCCATCAACTTCTTTTTTACATGCTTCAAATATGGGACTTGAAAGAATTTTGTCGTTAATGCCTTCGTTCTTTAGGGCCGTAACATAAATTGATGCTTCCTTACCGCCAGCGTGGGCAAGAGCAATTGATAGAATAAAAATAAGTGAGCTATATACCATAGCAGTATTATCGGCTATTTAACGATAAGCTTGAGTTTTTTATGATTTTTCAGCTACTTGTGGTTTTAAATATAGAATAATAGCCAAAGAAATAAGGGCAAATATTGTAAAAGAGAGAAAAATATTAGTTTTAAAAACCATGAATGGGGCCAGCAATAACAGAGTTAACTCTATTGGAGCAATGAGAAAGTATACAGGAGCATACCTTTTTAAAACTAATTGTGCTTTGTCCGGATTAATTGAATTAATGGCCCCCACACTTATCCCAATTCCGGCCATGGACCATCCCCAAGTAAATAAGGCCATAAGAAAAGAGTCCTCCCCAAACAACTTAAGCCCGATCCATTTATAAAAAATAAAAGCAACTACAACACAAAGAAGTATTAGGCCAACCAACGGTACAAGTTCATCCTTTATATTACTTAAACTAATACTACCAACTCCAAAAACAATAAGAAGCTCAGAGGCCAAGTTTGAAACACCACCACTATCAACAGTCCGAAACATTACCTGTGACTTAACAACTGTAGAAATCAAAAAGCCAAAAACAAAGTAAGGAATTTTAAACTTCAAATAATTTAGAACCACTTCTGATAGCACAATCGATAGGCCACATATTAGCACTACCAAAACCCAACTCGGCCAGCTCCCTTTAAAACGGTTTATTGAAAATAAGTCATATTGAATTGAACTTCTCTTAGCTAATAGTACCTGTCCAAGTACTGCTATCATCACCCCTACTGTAGCGCTAAACATCAATAGATCATAGGAGGCCTCATTCCCTCTTTGGCTGAAAACCTCCCCTAAGAAAGCAGCACTGCCATGCCCACCGGAGAGTCCAGCAGCAGGGGCCAGTGCCACAATGGGGTCCAACTTAAAGAATAATAGAAAAACCAAATAACCACCAAGCCCTATACTCCATTGAGATGTGTACTGAAGCAAAGAGTATAAGAAAAGATTTCTAGATGGCCTTGCCCTTTCTCTCGTCGTTAGCCCAGCACAAACAAACACAGCACAGAGGGAAATTCCAATATGCTCATGGAAATTACCAAGATCCACAAATTCCCCAATCAACAACAGAAGAAATCCAGCACCTAAATTGTAAGGTAGAAAATTTTTAAGTTTGTTTAAAAATGACCCACATAAGACAAGGCTGAAAAGGCCAAGAGCTAAACTTATCATTTGAGCGAAATTAGAACCCGGGCGTATTGTGCCCAATCATCCACTCCTATAGACTCGACCTGCATGACATTAGAGAAGTTTCTACTGCTAATGGGATGTCCACTTCCTATGACAAGAATACCTGTGGTTTTATTGTCATTATTCAACTGTCTGAGTTTTTGGGTAAATAGATCAAGATCAAGACCATTTGTACTTGCTATAACTAAATCGTAGACATTGGCCTTGCAAAAATCGACCGCATCTCCAAGAGCTGGAGTCTCATGAAGAACAATATTCCCAAAGTGTTCTGAAATTGCCTCTTTTAATGTATCAGACTCACTAGCATCTGATGCCAATAATAAAAATTTATAATCTAAACTCATCGTCTAATTATAACCAAAGAAGCAGAACTGTTGGAGCAGGCAAGAATTAATCTTGCCTAAAAGATATCTTTTATCTTCTTAATGAATTGGTCCACAATTAGAGGTTTGAAAAAGACCTCCGCAGCACCGTTTTCTTTAAGACTTTCGGCAGTATACTCACTATGGCCTGTTATGAAAACAAGCTTAGGTGGAGAATCCATACAGTTTACGGCCTCCAAAAGTTTGAGTCCATCACCATCAGGCATACGCACATCAGAGATGATCAGATCAACTGCATTGTCTTTTAAGAAATTGATTGCTTGGTTGCCGGAATAGAGTGAGTGGGCCTGAAAGCCCTCAAACTCAAAAGCATCCTTCATTAAATCCGCGATACTTGTTTCATCGTCGACTACTAAAATTTTTCCGCTCATCTTTTGTCACTACCGCTAAGTTTACTTTTACTAGTTTCTCAAATCTTTTCTAAGAATTTTACCGACATTACTCTTCGGAAGTTCATCCCGAAACTCAACCATCTTTGGACATTTATATCCAGTAAGCTCTTTTTTACAAAATTGCATAATCTCGTCTTCAGTGATCTCTTGCCCAGGTTTCTTTACAACAAAAACCTTTACCACTTCACCGCTTTTCTCATGAGGAACACCGATGGCCGCTGCTTCCAAAATTTTTGGATGAGTAACAATGACATCTTCCACCTCATTGGGATAAACATTAAACCCAGAGACTAAGATCATGTCTTTTTTTCTATCTACAATTTGGAAGAATCCTTTTTCATCTACACAAGCAATATCACCAGTCTTAAAATAACCATCCTCTGTGAAAACCTTGCTGGTCTCTTCCGGACGGTTCCAATAACCTTTCATCACTTGAGGGCCTTTAATTGCCAATTCTCCCGGCTCATTAACACCCAACTCTTTACCATCATCATCAAGAATCTTTACGTCAGTTGAAGGTATAGGCACACCTATTTTACCGTTGTACTCCGACAGTGTCATAGGATTTATACAAGCAGCAGGTGAAGTTTCTGTAAGCCCGTAAGCTTCTATTAAAGGTTTTCCTGTAGTCTTTTTCCATTCTTGAGCCACTGCCTTTTGAACGGCCATACCACCACCAAGAGCAAGCTTTAAAGAAGAAAAATCCAGGTCTTTAAAGTCTTTATTGTTTAACAATGCATTGAAAAGTGTATTTACCCCAGTGAATGCTGTGAACTTCCACTTAGAAAGCTCTTTAACAAACCCAGGAATATCTCTTGGGTTAGTGATTAAAACATTTAGTGCTCCAACTGAGCTGAAGATGAAGCAATTCGCAGTTAGAGAGAATATATGATAAAGAGGAAGAGGCGTGATGATAATCTCCTCACCTTCCTTAATGGCATCTCTAATCCAAGCTCTGGCCTGAACCATGTTTGCAACAATATTCCCATGAGTTAGCTCTGCACCTTTTGAAACACCTGTAGTACCACCTGTATATTGCAAGAATGCAGTATCCTCAAGAGTTGGACTTTCCTTTTTAAATTTGGAAGCATCCCCCAAGGCCAAAGCGTCCAAAAACTTAATATGGTCCTCAAGCTCCCAAGCAGGAACCATCTTTTTTACGTGCTTAATTACAAAGTTTACCAGTAGAGATTTTGGAAAACCAAGCATGTCTCCAATTTGAGTAACAATCACATGCTTAACGTCTGTTTTCCCAACAACGTTCTCTAGGATTTTTGCTGAATTTGCAAATATAATTATTGCTTCTGCTCCAGAGTCTTTTAACTGATGCTCAAGCTCTCTCTCTGTATACAAAGGGTTAACGTTTACGGCCACCATCCCAGCTCTTAAAATGCCAAACAATGCTACAGGATACTGAAGAATGTTGGGCATCATCAAGGCCACTCTAGCGCCTTTCTTTAGTTTTAAATTGTTTTGTAAAAAGGAGGCAAACTTTTTGGAAAGCTCATCCATATCGGAAAAGTCCAAGGTTTTACCCATACAGTGAAAGGCAGGTCTATCACTAAACTTAGTAAAAGAAGATTCCAAAAGATCTACAATACTGGAGTATTCTTTTTCATTAATGTTGTGAGGTACGCCTTCTTGGTAACTTGAAAACCATGGTTTTTCCATTAGATCGATTCCTTTTTTAGTTTTTATAAGTATATCTTATTATTATTACTTGTCGGTTCAAATACTAAATACTTTCTAAAGAATTCTTTAGAGAATTAACTTTTGTTTAGTTTTGCAGCAAGTCTTGCTGTTTGGGGAAGGTTTTGATGAGGATAATCTTTATATTCTTCGAAAACCTCAAAGGATAATTCAGCGTGAAAATACAAGTAACTGATCTCTAGACCAGAACTTTTTATTTCTTCTTCCAGTTCAATCCCTGGCAGCACCTTTCTAATGGGGATCTCTTCTTTAAATAAAGTCCAATCCTCGTCCATGCTGTAACCAACTGGGGTCCTGAATTGTTTTTGAAACACCATCGTTTCTAAAAGAAAAAGTCCTTCATCTTTTAAGGAGTCCTTAACAAATTTAAAATAATTCTCTCTTTCATTTCTTCCAGAAATGCAGTGCAGCAAATGTGAATCTATCACCAAGTCATACTCTCCAGTAGCTACATTTTCACGACTCAGATCAAGAACTTTAAAATCAATTGCCATACCTTTTGAGCGTGCCAGGTCCTGGGCAAAGCTTACTGCAAGAGCTGAAACATCCACACCCGTTACCTTTGCGCCTTTATGAGCAAAGTATTGTGAAACCCCACCAAGTCCGCACCCCAAATCTAGCACTTCTAGTGATGAATACTCTTTTTGCGGGAAGTTAAACTGCTTGCTATAGTCTTCGTAGAATTCAATTAGAGTTTTTCGATTGCGCTCAATATAAGCGTCTACGGCAAGTGTATTATCGAACCAGTCAGGCGTTAATTTTTCATACGCCTTATTGTAATATTGAGCATAATTGTTCATAAATGACATTGTATCGATTAAAGAGTGAGCATGCAAAAAACAAATCTTAAAAATCATGAGCTTATAACTACCGAGGATGGAAGTCAGAGTGCTTTCTCAAAAACCTATGGTGAGAATTTTCACAACACTACAGGTGCCGCAAGTGAAACCCTTGCTCACTACATCGAGGGATGTAAGGTTGTAGAGAGGGCAAAGGAGCGAGAAGAATTCCGCATACTAGAGGTCGGTCTTGGCCTTGGTGTTGGTCTCGAGAAAACCTATGAGGCCGTTAAGGATTTAAACTGTAAGTTTTACTTTACCACTCTAGAGATAGATGAAGAGCTAATTCTTTATCTGAAAGAGACCAATAAGCTATTCTCTAGTTTAGAGAAAGTAGGCCAAAACTATTTAGCTACAATTGGAAACTTTCATATAACAGTTCTCCTTGGAGATGCTCGAGGGAGGATTCATGATTGCAGCGGTGATTTGAACGCAATTTATCAAGATGCTTTCAGTCCCAAAAGGAACGCGACACTTTGGACTACTGAGTGGTTTAAGGATTTGCATTCATTGTCTGCCCAAGACTGTATTATGAGTACCTACAGCTCAAGCTCCTCTATTAGAAAATCAATGATGGCCGCTGGCTGGAAAATAAAAAAGGGAATTAAGTTTGGAAAGAAACGCTCATCCACAAGGGCCTACATGACTGGAAAAAGCGACACAGACATCATGGAGCACCTGGAAAGATCGCCGGCTATCACCCTTACTGATGAAAACGCAAAGGACTATCACCTATGAAACAAAACGCGCTAACAAAAATTTTAGGAATTGATTACCCAATAATCCAAGCGGGAATGGTTTGGGTATCTGGTGGCAAGCTTGCCGGAGCTGCGAGTAAGGCAGGTTGCCTTGGTGTAATTGGAGCAGGCTCTATGAAGCCAGACCTCTTAAGACATCATATACAAAAAGCAAAGTCCATAAGTGATAAAGCATTGGCGGTGAACCTTCCAATCATGTACCCAGGCTGTCCGGAGCAAATTGAAGTGGCACTCGAAGAAGGCATAAGAATCTTTATCACAAGTGCTGGCTCCCCTAAAAAGTACACTCAGTTTCTAAAAGACAAAGGCTGCGTGGTGATTCATGTAACCAGTACACCAGAGCTTGCAAAAAAGTGTGAAGCAGCTGGCGTTGACGCAATCATAGCTGAAGGCTTTGAGGCCGGAGGCCATAATGGACGTGACGAGATCACCACCATGACTTTAATCCCTCAAGTTGTTGATGCCGTTAAAATATCAGTGATCGCAGCTGGAGGTATTGGTGATGGCAGAGCAATTGTTGCGGCCCTTGCCCTTGGAGCACAAGGCGTTCAGATGGGTACTAGATTTCTTATGACTCAAGAATCAAGCGCTCATGAAAACTTTAAAAACCTTCTTTTAAACTCTACCCCGGGTTCAACTAAACTCTCTATGAAAGAACTTGTTCCGGTACGTCTTTTTAAGAATAAGTTCTTCGAACAGGTTCAAGAGCTTGAACTAAAAGGTGCAAGCAAAGAAGAGCTTCAGAAACTTCTTGGAAAAGGTCGCGCAAAAGCTGGGATGCTTGATGGAGATCTAGATGAAGGAGAGCTTGAGGTCGGACAGATCTGCTCTCTCACAAAAGATATTCCTACAGTTGGGGAATTAGTAACTAATCTTATAGACCAAGTTAAAAAAGTTAAAAGAGATATTTGTTAGCCCATCAATCTTAGATTCGGCCCTAACACATTGATAGGGCCAATTTTATCACCCAGTTAAGCACTGTCAGCTTTTAATACACCCATGGATGTTTTACAACTAGCACCTATATTCAGGCTAAACACTGATAATCTTAAACTGCTTATTTAATAACGAGCCAACATTCTTTTGGGACAAGACTCAAATAGAGCTGGAAGAGACTTAAAAACCATAACGGCAAACTCAATTAGCTCACTTTAAAAAATATGAACTTTATTAAAGGGATCTAGATGAGAACTCTTTTAATTTTTGTGCTGCTTGCAACAACGACCTATGCCCACGCCGAAATAAAAGCTTGGAAGAACTACTTTTCAGGCTCTATTAATTATCAAACTTCAGAGTTTACTCTCACTTTTAAAAAAGGTGAAGACTCCAATAGGATTATTTTTAGTGGTGAGGCGGTTAGAGCCTGCTTGGCCTGTGGACTTAGTTTTTTCGAAGAACACGGGCTTAGTTACGACAAGAATTTAATCTTGGACTTGAGATCGCAAGGTGGAGGCAATACAGTTTTTCACGACTTCATGGGCAGCTTAGCATCTAAGTGCGAGGCCAACCTCCCAAATGAGTCGTATCCTGTATTCTTCTACGATCAATTCTACAGTTCTTACTCAAGTAAAACCAGTGATGTTAAAAGGTGTAAACTTATTACGATAGTAAAGCCTAGACAAAAGTGTGCATCGTTTTGCACGGCACTTTTCCAACTTGGAAAAGAAAGAATCGCTTACAGTGATTCTAGATTTGGTTTTCACGCAGCCTCTGGAAACCTATTATTTGATATAATCCGCTTTTACAATGGGCTTGGCGTTGATCTAAATTGGTTGAATAAAAATAAAGAAGTTTTTCAAACAACTGATATGACTTACTTTAAGGGAGAGCAGCTTACTGAAAATGGAATGGTTACCAGGTTGAAGTGAGCTTCGGTGAACTTTATTCAAACACCTCAAGCTCATGATCTTTAATAATAGTCTCAATCACCTCAGGTTTGAGTCCTGATTTTCTCAAAGCATCTACAGCAATTGCTTTTTGTTTTTGATTTAGAGGTGAGAACTTTTCATCCTGTTCACTCCAACCCCAGGCCCACTCATACTTACTTTTAATTGGAGAAAGATGCCCAAGTCTTACACCTTGGTAGATTAGTGAAGACCAGATATTGTTTGATTTTTCCTCAACACACTTTCTAAGCTTCAAATCACTTTCATCCATTCTCTCTTGACTGCCACCAAGCCAATACCTTACATCATGCTCAATACAACACTCTGACCAGGAGCCATCTATGAAGAATGTGCACGTGTCCGTCTCAAACGGCTCAAGCTTGGCGTGGGTTAATAAAAATGGTGTAAAGAGTAAAGTTGTTAGTAGTTTCATAGGGCCATTATATTTCAAAAGCCGCAGTGCGCAATTTAAAAATGAACGATTTGGTCAAAAAAAAAGGCCCTCAGGGAGGGCCTATAATTAGCTGACTCTTTGGAGAGCTTTAATTCTGTCATCTAGTGATGGGTGGGTTGAGATAAGTGCGGCAAGGCCACCCTTTCTATTAGAGATTTTAAGCGTTGCCAAAGACTCTCCTCTCTTGTCCATATAGGTCTGATTCTTTAATCTTTGAAGAGCAGCGATCATCTTCTCCCTGCCAGCAAGTCTCGCAGCACCACTATCGGCCCTGTACTCCCTGTACCTTGAAAAGAAAGCAACGACAATTGATCCAAGAAGTCCAAAGATAATCTCAAACACAAATATTACGGCCATATGGGCAAACCAGCCAAGGCCTTCACCTTCCTCGTCATCCCCTCTCATAAAATTGCTTACAGCAAATGCAGCAATTCTAGCGAAGAACATTACAAAAGCGTTCACAACCCCTTGGATAAGAGTCATAGTTACCATGTCTCCGTTTGCAATGTGACTTACTTCGTGAGCAAGAACACCCTCAACCTCATCTTGTGACATCCCATTTAGAAGACCGGTAGAAACGGCCACGAGAGAGTTTCTCTTGCTTGGCCCAGTGGCAAAAGCATTTACCTCTGGACTATTGTAGATTCCAACTTCCGGCATTTTTGGCAAATTTGCTTGTTTTGCCAACTGGTGAACGGTATTTACAAGTGAGGCGTATTGAGGTGAGTTGTCCACAATTTGAACTCCCATAAATTGCTTGGCCATGAACTTGGACATGCCAAGAGAGATAAATGCACCAACCATCCCCCAGACACCACAGAATATAAGAAGGGCAGTGTGATCTATCCCTTGAGGTGTGTAATACCCCCCAACACCTAAAAGATTTAAAACAATAGAAACCATCACGATGACGGCAATGTTAGTCAATAAAAACAGACCAATTCGCTTAAACATAGTTAGTATCTCCTTAAAAAGAACTTACCTTTAAGATAGTATCAAGTTTGTCGCCGTCAAGACATTCTGGCCATAAAAATACGAAATTCCATACACTTGTTTGAATTTTAAAGCTTGGCAATGCATTTACCACCAGTTAGCTTTTAATATATGTTGATTAAAAGACTTAAAATACAAGACGGATTGTTTTTGACGGCCACCTTTGTCCTGCCGCTGGCATGGCTTATGTCTCTGTCTAAAATTACTCAGAACCCCATCTATCATAATTTCGCAGATCAGAGCACGATACTCGGAATCCCTCACTTTTATGATGTTGTCACCAATATATTTTTTCTTGTGGTGGGAGTGATGGGGATCAGGGAACACCTAAGGAGTCCGTTTAGCTTGTCAAAGCTGATCCTGGTTATCGGCGTCTTATTAGTTGCCCCAGGTTCTACTTATTACCACCTACTTCCTAATAATGAGAGATTGTTATGGGATAGACTTCCGATGGTCCTTGGTTTTTGCTCTTTAACAACTTGGCTTTTAATTGAGTACTTTCAAATTAAAAAGGAAAAGCTTCTGCTGGCACTGTTAAACCTAGTGGGACTTGTCTCTCTTGCGGTATGGGTTTCTACTGAAGATTTAAGATTCTATTATTGGGTGCAGCTATCACCCGTGGTTTTACTTCTCTATCTGGCAGTTTTTAAGAGGTCTATGTTTCAAAATGCCAACCTGGTATTTGGAGCCTTTGCATTTTATGTTTTGGCCAAACTAACAGAAACCTACGATGAGGCAATATTTGTAGTGATTGGGTTAAGTGGACATAGTATAAAGCATATTCTTGCCGCCATAGCAGTTTACTTTCTAATAAAGCTCGAAATTAATAAAAGTCTTACAAACTCTAATACCACTTTTAAGAGTTAGATTTTCTTTCTACCATATGGTTTGAGGAGTTATTATGAAGTCTTATATTTCTGGGGTACTACTCGCCCTGATGATGTCCACCCTTGTTTACGCTTCCCCCCTGGAAAGGGATCTGAAGCTAACTTATCAAAATATAAAAAATCTAAAGGCTCTTAGCGAAGAGTTTAAAACTCTGACTCCAATACTTCAAAAACTAGAAAACGAATCCAAGCTGTCACACACTGAAACCTTTAAAGTAAAAAGGTTGTGGGGTCGAATGTTTGATATGCGCGTAACCTTAAATGCTCTATATCATACATACGCAGACTATGGCCCAAGGAAGACTTCTGATGAGTTAAAGGCATCACTGATAAAGCTCACCTCAACATTAACCCTAGTTAACACCGGAGTTCAAATATCAAGGCTTTTATGGAAGATGCCAAAATCCCACAAGATGTTAAATGAGCTTCATAAAACTTATCCCATAGGAAGTTTAGTATCCTTGGAAAATCAAATTTTTAAAATGTACTATATCTTACCCATGGGTGAAAAATTACCAAGTTTTTTCCCAGAAGTGGATATCGAAGAGCAGGTCAAAGAGTTTCATCAGTTTGGTTTTGCAACCTTCACATCAAAAGTCGAAAACGAGTTAAACAAAATTCAGAAACAGGAATCACTGTCATTCAAATCCATAGGCCAGCCATTTCTCAAAGACAAGAACAATAAATGGACAATTCGTAGAAGATATAACCGTTTTATGTTTAAACAACTTTTCACCGATATTGTAACAAGAGTTAGCACCTGGCTTGGTGACACAAAAATCAAAAGAAGAAATAAAGACTACTACAACGGAAAAACCTACATAACTTTGGAGCAAGCTAAAGACTTCGAGCAAAAACTCGAGCCAGGCGATATTATGATTTCCAGAACGAATTGGTTTCTATCCAATGCCTTTCTACCAGGTTTTTGGCCGCACTCCTTCATCTATATTGGAAATCTCAAAAAGTTATACCAACTAGATAGCTCACCGGAAATAAACTACCATTACAAGGGCAAATGTAAATCACAAGGGTTGGAATGCGACTCATTTATTGGTTTTCTTGAAAAATCAAAAAATACGAAAGTTGCATTCAAACATTATTTAACTAAAGCAAAGGATGGCCATGAAAAGGTTCTAATTGAAGCTACTTCTGATGGAGTTCACTTTTCATCAATAAGGCACACCTTTCTTAATGACTTTTTAGCGGCCATGCGCCCAAAGATTTCTTATCTAGAAAAAGCAAAAGCGATTGAGGAAAGTATGACATTTTATGGACTTCCTTATGATTTTGACTTTGATTTTGATACTCACAGCTCTCTAGTCTGCTCGGAGGTTGTTGCAAAGTCTTTTCTTAATAAGGTATCTTTTGATTACAATCGCAAGGGTGGCGTCTATGTTGAAGAGTATCTAAATCGATATTCTCTTCCCGTAATTGGAATTCTAAAGAAAATGGTAGATGAAAATGTAAATTATCTCCGGCCTTCAGAGCTCGAATTTGTAGGATTTTTAAAGGGAGAGCCCAAGAAGAAAAATGCGCGCCTTGCCTCAGAGAAAGAGCTCTACGAGTCAGTTGAGTGGCCAAAGTGGTCCTTTATGCAGTAAAGACTATTCAAAACGTGCAGGACTAAAATGAACGAGTCCCGCACAACAAAGCACAATTAGTAACAAGAAAAGCTTTTAACTTCTTTAAAAGAATTACCTGTAAGCTCGGACTGAACAACTTTAAATCCAATAAGCCTATCCCTGTCATCAGTCTCAACCTCGGATACAGTTTTTATAACACCAACATCGGTTGTACATGGATCGCCTCCAAACAAAACTCTCGTACAGAACTTCTCTTCTGTTTGCACAGAGTAGGATTCAGCAGTAAAAACTTTCTTTTTAGTTGTTTCAGAGAAAGAAATTTTTGAAACGTAACTCTTTTCATTAAACTCTGTAGTTTGACCGTCATAGATTCTCTGAAGAGATGAGTCTTTACCAGACCCATCAATTGAAAGGTATAGTGATCCAGTACGAGTCTTATCCTGTGCAAAAACAGTGCATCCCTTGTCATTCATATTGGGTTCCCCGTCAACAACACCAGTATCGAATGCCGTCAAATACTTATCCAAAGCAAAGTCAAAATCATTTGCAAAAGAAGTCATTCCTGTAAAAAGAACTAGGACTGTAATAAACTTTTTCATTTGATTCTCCTATTAATTTTTTAAAATTTAAAAACTGTGTTCACAGCTTCTTTGTTTATACAAAATGAATCAAGCCGTGATTTTAAAGACGATCATTCGTGATCGAAGTGAAGTTTGTATTAAGTCTCTGCCTTTCTAAACAGAGACTTATTAGCAATCTAGTAGATTCTAACTCTCTTCAAGACTCGGGTATGCTTATCATACGTAAAATCTAAGCTTGCGTTAGGTTCTTGCTCAAAGCTATTCAAATGATCACTCACTTCTTGGCAATTACCTTTAATATTGTAACGTTGAGAGGGGCGGTCCACAGTTCTTTCCACAATCACGTAAGGCTTATAAGGATAACGTGGGCTTCCACAACCAACAGAAAAATTTGTTCCTTCTGAAGAGTGGAATGTGATCGTCTTTGTACTATCTAGTTCATTTACAATTTCGGTTGCTGATACTGACATTGCCGCAAGTAATGGAGTGAACCCCGTTGGTTGGACAGATCTTCGGGCACTTTCTGAACAAGCCTAACTAGCTTTGTCAGTTAATTCTTTTTCATATGCCAAAGGACTTTTATACCCCAAAGAGGAATGAAGTCTTTTGGCGTTGTATACTTCCTCGATAAATTTTGGAAGCTTTTTCATCACATCGTGGAAGGTTTTATATCCTTTAAAGTAGATTTCTTCATACTTGAGAGTCTTAAAAAATGACTCGATAAAAGCATTTTGAGTTGGGCTACCTTTGTCTGACATACTAATCCGAAATCCAGACTCTTTTAAATACCTAACGTATTCTTCAGATCGATACTGGGCACCTTGATCACTATGGTGAATACAACCTTCTTTGATTGTTCTTCGAGAGAGTGCTGAGTCCAAAGCATTTATGCAGAGAACGTAATCCATCTTCTTTGAAATCGCCCACCCAACTACGACTCGTGAATATATGTCTATAATTGCGGCCAGGTAAACAAAACCGCTCTCAAGCCTTATAAAGGTAATGTCTGTCGCCCATGCTTGGCCGGTAGCTGTAACTTCAAAATCTCTTAAAAGGTTTTCGAATGGCCTTCCATCGTTAAGCTTTTGATAAACTTGAAATTGATTTTTCTTTCTGACATGGCAACTTTCAATTCCAAACTTCTTCATCAAGCGAAGAACCTTTTTATGATTAATCAAATGGCCTTTAGACCTCAGCTCCCGCTCAATCCGCCTATATCCATAGCCTGGAAAGTCTCCATTTATTTCCACTATCAATTTCTTCCACTCAAGGTCTGAGGTTACTTTTTCCTTATTTGTTTTATGGTAAAAGCTACTTCTTGAAATACCCATTACTTCGCATCCTCTTTGAATTGTTCCCAATTCTCTGAGGTGATTACGGATGAAGATTCGCTTTTCAGCCACTGTATGTAACTTTCCGCTTTTTTTAACATCTTAACTTGCAGATACAGGTCTCCAAGTTCGGCCTTCAGAGATAGATTTTCTCTTTCAAGAGACTTCTCTCGCTCTGACTTAGTTTGTTCTTCTGCCCACTTTGGAGGATTGCTTTTCTTAATTCCGCTTCCTTTAAATTCCTTCACACAGCTGGCCACTGCACCTGGAGAAACTTGATATTTAGCAGCGGCCTGCCTGTAGGTCATTTCTTTAGCGACAACGGCCTCAGCAATGGATTTTCTGACTTCGTGGGGCAGTTTGTGAGGCCTGCCAATTGATTTTTTCATCTTAAACTCCTCATATTTATTATAGCTGAGAAGCTAAGTTGGTCTTGTTCAGAAACTATTGCCTAGAGTGTCCAGTCGATGGGGTTCACTCCAAAGGCTCGCTTTTTCGACCAAGTTCCATTTTGTATTTTTAGTCTCTGCCTTTTCGAGCAGAGACTGATTATTTAATTAGTGCTTAAAGTGTGCCTGAAGTAATTGAGAAGCTTCACAGTAAGTTATACTGTTAGAATTTCTTTTGAAACTTTTAATAAAGTCATCAGTTGCACCCTCATATTTCTCACTGAAATTAGGAACAATTGATCCAATTTGGATTAATCTGGTTTGAAGATAACGATTTAATTTTTCATTTGTTGAATATTTACTTGGCCAAAGATAATCACCAGATTTAGTTACCATCACATCTTTAGCTGTTGCATATTCAGTTAGTTCAAGGTCTCTGTCTAACATAGCGGCTTTATTGAGATTAATATCAGTAGCCTCCATCCAAAAGAATGCATTATTGATTTTAGATTTAGTATTTACTCCGCACGCAAATGTTTGTGCAGCAAATATTGATAAGGCCATAAAAACAACTGTTTTTTTCATATTCTTCTCCTCGAGCTCATGCTCATTTACCTAATCGTTTATGTCCAAACCGTGTTTACAGTTTCTTTGTTTTACAAATATGTGCATCAAACCATGATTTTAAAGACGATCTTTCTTGATCGAAGTGGAATTTGTTTTAAGTCTCCGTCTTATTAAACAGAGACTTGTTCGTTATCTAGTAGTTATAGAGTGTGTTAATTACTTCAAACTCTTCTCGAAGCTCTTCCTTCGTAACTCCTCTTCTCATTGTCGATCTTGTGAGCTCATTCATACGTTTTTGTAATTCAGTATCTTCTTCCACTATAGCACAAGCTTCTTCCCCTACGTTTTCGGCGTTTTCAAGCCTTTTTTGTAAATCTGTACCAAAGTAGTTGGGACTATATTGAATAGTCTGAATTGCCATAGATATAGCTCCTGTCGGAAGTTCCTTCATTACGCCCTTTGCTATAGGTCTATATACTTTCGCTGCCTCTATAAATTCCTCAGTTCTTTCACAGAATGTTAGATTATCTGCAGATTCATCACTGGCATAACCAAAGGAAGAAATAGTCAATAGCGACAAGCTTAGTAATATTTTTTTCATTTTGTTCTCCTATTTTTTTTAATTATTAAAGTAATAGTTTATATCCAAACCGTGTTTATTGTTTCTTTGCCTTTATATAAATGTGCATCAAACCTTGATTCTAAAGAGGATCTTTCGTGATCGAAGTGAAGTTTGTTTTAAGTCTCTGCCTTTCTAAACAGAGACTTACAATTTATCTAGTTAAATGCAATCAAATTTATCAAGGTCGTTGGAGTAAATCTCTCCACACCTATTTATTTTTTCAATGGTTTTGCCGAATTCAAGACAACCCATCTTCCCATCTATCGAAGAAAAAGCATCATCACAAGCTGAGACAAACTTCGCTTCACGCATTTTAAAAACACAATCCACTTTGTCTTTATCGAAGAAAAACGCCTCTCCACAAGCTTTAAACACTGAAGGCTCAAAAGTGGAGCTCTCGCACCACTCTACATTTTCAGGGTATGAGAAAGCACTCTTGCACAGCTTTAAAGGAGCCGCAAATGATGACATAGAAGTTGAAAGCATTAATCCTAATAATATTTTTTTCATAAGGTTTCTCCGTTCACAGAAGTAATGGTTTATATCCAAACCGTGTTTATTGTTTCTTGGCCTTTAAATATATTTGCATCAATCCTTGACTTCAAAGACGATCTTTCTTGATCGAAGTGAATTTGTGTTAAGTCTCCGCCTTATTAAACAGAGACTTCTTCGCTATCTAGTGGCTTTTGACTAATCAAAACCTCCACCATCGAAAATACAATCAACATTATTAAGTTTAGATGCATACCTTTTAAATTCTTTCGCTTCCTCTTCTAACACTAGTGAGCTTGTCGCTTTAACCATATCAAGGTAGGATAAAGCTCTTGTTTGGGCTATAACTCGTGCCTCTTCAGCATTATTTGCGTAAATTTTGTTGTACGTCTTTGATAGATCCTCTTTACTTCCATATGAATCAAACTTCGCCCAACAAATGAATAAAGAAAGATCTTCATATTCGCTGTTTCTTTCTGGCGAAGGGATATTTCCATAGGCAGGCAGTGAAAGTAATACCAAAATCTGACAGATCAAAAAGTTCTTCAAAATATCCTCCAGTACAGAAATCTAATGGTCTATATCCAAACCGTTTTTATTATTTCTTTGCCTTTACATAAATGTGCATCAAACCCTGATTCTAAAGACGATCATTCGTGATCGAAGTGAAGTTTGTATTAAGTCTCTGCCTTTCTAAACAGAGACTTAGTTGATAGTTAGTCTTTAAAAGTATTAACTAGTTCCTCAACAGTTTTTCCTGCGTCTTCAGCTACATCCTGAAAAAAAGCGCTAGAAGGACCTGCGACTTTAAATGATTTCAGTTTATCATGTTGATAATTTGATTTTACGAAGATTCTCTCCGAGATCTCAGATCCGGCGAAACCATAAGGAAGTACGTCACAGCTTGTTTTTGGAAAATAGGCCTCAACCTTTTCCATCGTTTTGGGGCTGAGGCTTCTCTCAAGCTCAATATCCACTGGTTCTAACATAACAACAGGAGCTAAAATATCATCCGAAGTTATAAAAGTAACCTCACCAAAAGTTTTAGTCATAATACCACCTTTATAGTTGCACTCTTTTACATAAGAACCAAATGATGAAAATGATGTAACTAGAAATAAAGTTGTAATAATTTTTCTCATATAAATTTCCTTTGTGTATAAATTTTATGGTTCATATCCAAACCGTGTTTTCAGTTTATTTGTTATTACATTAATGTGCATCAAACCATGGCTTTAAAGACGATCTTTCTTGATCGAAGTGGAATTTGTTTTAAGTCTCTGTCTTTCCTGTATAGTTCACGGGGCTTAGTCCAGGAAACTATGCAGTGTTTCCTCAATCTGTTCTAATATTTTTGAATGCTGGTCACAAGAAGTTAGACCTTCTTGAGTTTCAAATTGACTTGCTGAAAGTGCCAGCAAGACAGTCATTGCCTCTCCCCTTTTAATTTGATTAGCTCTTTCTAATTGAATAGTTTTTTCTTGGAGTTGCTTATTGATAGCAACTTCTTCATGGCACTCAAGTTGATTATCTGCATCCCTCTCCATTTGAGCTTTTTCTTTAAGATTATTAAGCATTTCTGCATGAGTATCAGCATATGAAGAAATCGCACCCGATATAAGAAACAGCCCTATTATTAATTTTTTCATTTTCTACTCCAACTATTTAAGTAATGGTTTATATCCAAACCGTGGTTAATTATTTCTTTGCCTTTACATAAATGTGCATCAAACCTTGATTCTAAAGACGATCTTTCCTGATCGAATTTATTTCAAGTCTATGTTTTTTTTAACCAGAGTTTTTATCGATAACTAGGTCATTAGTATGGCGACCATTTTTTTACTTTGGCATCATAATCAAATGATCTGCGTTGATTGTCGCCACAGGTAATATGGATGGCATGATAGCTATATACAACTTCTTCCACAGAGCAATTTACGACCCCTTTCACAGTAACTTTGCGAGAAACAGCGCCGCCTTGTAGCACATCAAACTCAAAAGAGTCTGTATCCACAAGCACTTCTTTTTTATTAAAAAATGTATCTAACAAATGCTTAGTTGTGGAAAAAAAGGTCTCTCGTTCCTGAAGAGCCTTCACCTCACCACCCATTATTCTTGCTTCAAATGAGTCCAGTTCAAGAGCGAAAGATGGCACTGATACCAAAAGTGTTAATCCAAGTAATAGTTTATCCATAAGGCCCTTTCTTTCATTTAAGTATTATCTTTAATTTTAATCTTGATTAGATTCTCCCAGTTTTGGTGATTCCTCGCTAGACGCTTTGTAATTGTTAATATGGGTGTCAAAAAATTCTACAGTGAATTTGTAAGCGCCCCAAATGTTGTGCAGATTTTTTTATTTAAGATTGAGCTATCAATTGACCGAGATATGGCAAATTTTCATGTCGATTATGGCGATCTAGAAGGTATTTAAAAAAACT
>PBFR01000005.1 GCA_002718735.1 Halobacteriovoraceae bacterium
AAAAAATAAATAAATCCGATGATCATTCATAAATACTTTTAAGCTCTTATGTCCATTGTCACTTTTACTTTTATCGATACATAGTCTTCAGGCCGAAACTTATAGTTTTCTTCATCCCAATTCCCACTGCTTTCACTCTATTAATAAAGGGCTGAACTCAAAAGTTTGTTGAGCTTGAAGGTGCATAATGCCTCAAAATAATCGACTTTAGTTCTATTTAAGAGAAAAAAGTTCCCACAGTTCGAAATCCCTTTTCCGCCTATAATATTGGTATGAATAATCTTTTGTTAGTACCTTTTCTTTTACTCCTATCACTTTCAACATTCTCCTCTGAGATCAGAGTTATCTATGTAAAGGGAGATGCCTATGTCTTAGAAGAAGCTTCCCAGAGAAGACTCTCTAGTGGAGATCTCATAGATGAGGGTGAGAGCATTGAGACTAAAAAGAATTCATTTTTAATTCTTAAGATCGGTGAGCATTCAAAACATAAGATTGATCCTGAAACAATTGTTCAAATTGAGTCACTTCCATATAAGTTTGAGGGGGGAGAAGAGATTGAACAGCCAGCTCAGATTTACTTAAAAGTAGGTACCATAATGTCTGAGATATTTGAAAAGTCCGACAATGAGAGTGCCATCGTGCGAACCAACTCAACATCCATGGGAGTTCGGGGAACTAAATTCCTAGTTAATCAAAATGATAGTGATGTTCTTTTGAGTGTTGAAGAAGGTGTAGTCGAGATTAAAAATAATAATCAAGCAGACATTGTTGAGGCCAATCAGTCAGTTGTTGTTGAAAATGACAAGGTATTCACGGCCGTTCGACCATACAAATTTCAAAAACAAATAAATTGGAGTTTTAAAGAGGATACCCTGCGCTCATTCAATGAGGTGAGGGCAGCTTATAAAAGTGAGTTCTTAAAAAAAAGACGTCCTTGGAAAAGAGATCAATTGCGTTGGCAAAACTTTAAAAAAGAAAGAAAAGCTCGCTTAGAGAGTTATCAAAATGAAGTCAAAGATCTAACCAAAAATAAGAAACTGAAAGTAGAAAAGAAACAAATCCAGAAACGTCTCATGGAAAGAACTGTCTTAAAGGACAAAAAAGATTTAATTGATCATAACCGACCTAAAGAGACAATAAAAAGACAACTTTTGGAAAGGCCAGCTTTAAATAAGGACCTAAAGAGAGAGGCATGGAAAAGAAGAAGGCAGATTAGGCGTGAGAATCACGATAAACCTTCAGGGACAAACACCGCTACCGACCATCAGCAATAAGTGAGAAAATTTAAGGCTCATGACTCTTGATGGTGTGTTCTCCGCGTCAAAAGAAATAAGACAGGCATAGAAATCCTCAGGTTATAATTTGGTTGCGACACTAAATTAGCCAGGAGAAAATCTATGCCCTTTGAAAAGTTAACACGAAACTTCCTTTTACCGGAACTGAAAATTTTAGACGTCCAAAAACTTAGGTATTCAACCTTTGAAATCAAGGCGATAAAGGAATCAGGTTTTGAAGTCTGCCCAAAATGTGCCTCTAAGTCTGATAGAGTTCACGACCGAAGATGGGTGAGAGTTAAGGATGTTCCTTTTAGGAAACAAAAAATCTACTTGATCGTGCTAAAGAGACGATTCCGATGTCCTTGTTGTAAAAGTGTGTTCACTGAGCCGGTTCAAGGTATTCCAAAAGGTGGAAGAATCACTCACAGGCTTGAACGAAAATTATTCTGGGCCTGCGAGAATTATACCGATCTTAAAAAAGTTCAGAAAAACTATGGAGTGGGCAGAAAATTACTATACAAATCTTTCTATCGCCAACTTGATCTAAGGCAGAGGGAGGTAATGAACAATCCCTGGCCTAAAACTATTGGAATCGATGAACACGGCTTCAGTAAGGACAAAAGAAGAGGAGCCAGAAATTTCGCAACAATAATTGTTGATCATAAAAACAAGAGAGTTCGTGAGGTTGTTGAAGGCAAAAGCCATAAGTCTTTAGAGGAGGCCCTTGCCTATATACCAGGTCGAGAAAACGTTCAAAATGTTACAATAGACTTGGCCGATAGCTACAAATCATTTGTAAAAAAATTCTTTCCTAATGCCCGTATAGTGGCAGATAAATTTCACGTGTTAAGGCTAATCACTCCAACTCTAAACAAGAAAAGAATTGGAATAACGGGCGATAGAAGAACCCATGAACTTCGTAAATTATTGCTCAGAAACAGACTAAAGTTAAGCTTTGAGGACAGAATAGATTTGGACCACTGGCTTAATAAACATCCAGAACTTAAAGAGGTTTATGTCGTTAAAGAAGCTCTTCACACGCTCTACAGATGTAAGGGTTTTAACCGTGCGAAGCAGAGCCTTTTAAAATTGATAGATAAGCTTGAGGGAACAAAATTAAAGGAGCTTAAAAGGCTCAGGAGGACGCTTTTAAAGTGGTCCAAAGAGATCTTAAGATACTTCTCAATGAGGATCACAAATGCTAGAACAGAGGCATTCAATAATTCCGCGAAGCTCGTTCAGAAGCGAGCTTACGGATATAAGAGCTTCAAAAATTATAGGTTGAGGGTTTTATTTGCCTGTCAGTAAAGGTTGAGTGCGGTGCGTTCCACCATGAAGGGATGAGAGTCAGAGTCATTTGAAATAAAAAAATGGAGCGGGTAACAAAAAATTTGTAACCCGCAGTTATTATTTGATTTTATATTGAGTGGTAAGTTTTGGCAAGACCTTGCCTAGTGTTGGAAGAGATTTACAACGTTTTCTTGCTCGAAATCTCTCGGTAGTGCGATTCCTAAAGATTCTGTTGCTCCTTGTGTGTCCTGAGCAACGAGCCTTAAATAACGCATTGTAGTTTTAATCGTGGAGTGTCCCACAATCTTCATCACTTTTGCTAAAGAGACACCTCTAATTAACATTTGTGTTATAAAAGTCGCCCGAAGATCATGGAATTTGATTGAGGTGATTCCAATTTCTCCACAGAATTCTCTAAGAATTTTTGCTTGTTCCCCGCTAATCCAATGATCGAGTTGTTCCAACACCTTTCCATCGTCATTTAATTTTTTAGATTTTAGGTTAGTCAGAAACATTTCAAGTTCATTGGAGATGGGAATGTAGCGGTTTTTAGTGCTTTTTGTAGGCCCGAGGCCATCCTTGATGCTCCAACTTTTAGTAACAGAAATGACCTTGTTTTCAAAATCAACATCAGTCCAACTTAAAGCGTGAAGTTCACCATTTCTCATCCCGGTTAAAAGAGCCAAGGCCCAGTGGTTATAAAAAGGGTGCTCACGCTTTTTTGCTTCAAAGAGAAGAGCGTCAATTTCTGCTCGGTTTAAAATAGCTTGTTTAGCCTCTGGAACCGTGACAGTAATTCCCTTTGCCGGATTTCGAGAAATAAGACCTTCATCAACAGCCATGGTTAAAATCCTTTTGATTTGTTTCAAAATACTTCGTCTACCATCTAGGCTTATATTTTGAATTTTTTCAAAAATAAGCTCATGAACCATAGCTCCCGTAATTTGATCTAAAAAGAAATCACCAAGGCATGGGATAACCCATTTATTAAAATTGCCTTGATAGCCCATGATCGTGCTTTTCTTAAATTGAAGTCNCATCCTCTCGATACAGATATTGCTCCAATCTTTTAAAGTGTGTCGATTTGGGCTTTCTTTAAGCTGTCTAAGTTCCAGACGGAGATCAATTTCAACTCGCTTGGCCTTGGCCAAAGAGGAGATACTACGTCTTTTTCTATTGACTTGTTTTCCGCTGATCTTCGCGGTCGCAACCACTGTGTAGGTGCTTTTTCCGTTTTTCTTTTCTTGATATATTGGCATTAACAATCCTCCTTTAGTTGAAGGACTGAACATAAATCTGATTTTTTAAATCGTAATCGANTGCCTAATTTATATGCTCGAACCTTTGCTCTATGAACTAAAATCCTTAAAGCATTAGAAGAGATATTTAAATAATAGGCCGCCTCATCAGTATTGAGCCACTTATCATTCTCGTCTTTGTTTTGTTTATTTATTCCATTGTCAAAGAGCCTCCCAAACAGTAAAATATTCATTTTTAGCCTTTACTGTTGGATTATATTTGCGAGCCGCAGTGGAAGATATGATAAAGAAGGGCCACAGCAAGGGAGGAGAAAGTGTTTGGCAGCAAGCCTTTTTCATTTTTGGTTTTGTGGCTTATCTAATACCTGTTGCGTTGCTTTCAAAAAGCTAGGGTTAAGAAACTAACTTTTCTTAAGCTGGTTAAGTTATCTACTAAAGAAAATTTTTGCTAAATTAGCTAGTATAGGAGGATTTAAATGGGGCACAATCATTCCCACGATACGGCGGAAAAAAACATTAAGATTGCCTTTTTCTTAAACGTAGGCTTTACCATTTTGGAGTTCATTGGCGGCTACTTCGTTAATAGCGTCGCGATAATTTCCGACGCTCTTCATGACCTAGGAGACAGTTTTTCTTTGGGCGTCGCCTGGTATTTGGGCAAAAAATCAAAAAAAGAAGCCAGTGAAACTTTCTCGTTCGGCTACACTCGTTTCTCTCTTTTAGGAGCCTTGGTTAACAGTCTTGTATTGATTGGAGGTTCAATTTACGTCATTTCGGAGGCGATTGGGCGGATTCTTGAGCCTGAACATTCAGACGCAGGAGGAATGATTCTGTTTGCTATCCTCGGTGTTGCCGTTAATGGTTATGCTTCTTGGAAGGTAAGCAAAGGAAAGTCATTGAATGAGAGAGTTGTCAGCTGGCATTTATTAGAGGACGTTTTAGGTTGGACGGCCATTTTAATTGTAGCGATCATCTTGAAATTTAAGGATATACACTATTTAGACCCGGCGTTGGCCCTTTTTATCACCGCCTATATTTTGTGGAACGTTGTAAAGAGGCTAAAAGAGACCCTTTCTATTTTCCTTCAAGGAGTCCCCGAGGATTTTTCAATAGAAGGGATGGAGCAGAAGCTTATTGGAATTCAAAATATTGAGGAGGTTCACCATACCCACATATGGTCTCTAGATGGGGAGCATCATGTTTTAACAACACATTTGGTGCTTTCAAATATCCACAATTTTAATGAATTTCTTGAAGTAAAAAAAGAAGTCAAAAAATTGCTTTCTGGCTACAAATTTAAACACTCCACCGTTGAGACCGAGTTCGATTCCAAAACCTGCAGCATGAGCTAAAGATTGCCTTAGAAAAGCGTTAGACGATCTTCGACCGGCGATGCCGTTCCGTGCTAGATGAATGGACTCGGAGTTGTTGGCGATGGAGAAGTTTCGAAATCTTTCACTTTTGTTCATTTTTTCCGCGTATGGATGTGAAGGCAATCAATCCGCTCTAAACGCCACAGGGAGTTCGGCCAAGATTATTTCCGACATGTTTTGGTGGATGCTGATAGGAGCCGCCTTAATTTGGATAATTTTTATTTCTCTAGGCTTCTATGCAATTAAACATAAATCAGAGGCGGACGAAAGTCGGAGAAAGTCCTTGTTTGTTATCGGGGGAGGAGTGGTCTTCCCCACCGTAATTTTAAGCTTCTTACTTTATTTTAGTCTCACTCCACTACCAAAATTACTAGAACCCGCCCCCTCCGGAAGCTTGCGTCTTGAAGTCAGTGGAGCTCAGTGGTGGTGGCGTGTTCGTTACCCTTTGGAAAATGGAAACTTTGTCGAATTGGCAAATGAAATACGGCTTCCAGTTGGAGAGCCGGTCGAGATAAAACTTACAAGTGAAGATGTGATTCATTCTTTTTGGGTTCCTTCTTTGGCGGGAAAAATGGACATGATACCAGGCAATGTCACTAAGCTTTCATTCACTCCTGAAAAAGTAGGACTGTTTAAGGGGGCTTGCGCCGAATACTGTGGAGCTTCACACGCTTTAATGCAGTTAGACGTTGTTGTAATGAAAAAGGAGGCCTTCCAGGAATGGCTGGATTGGCAGAAGAGGCCTGCGCTGGAGGCAAAGACAGCGATGGCCGTAAAAGGAAAGGTTTCATTCAAGCAAAATGGCTGCGTAGCATGCCATACTGTTAGAGGCGTTGAATCTAGAGGAGTGATAGGCCCCGATTTAACTCACGTCGGTTCCAGGCTAAGGTTGGGGGCAGGAGTGATGATCAATTCCATCCCTTCCTACCATCAATGGATATCAAGAGTGGAGGAAATAAAGCCAGGAGTGAAAATGCCCTCCTTTAACATGATTTCGAATGAGGATATAAAAGCGATATCAGTCTGGCTGGAGGGACTAAAGTGACAGACGCTTCCAAAAGACTTAAAGAGACCCAAGAAAAGAATTTGAAAAAGGCGTGGAAGGTTCCCGAGGGGTGGCGTTATTGGTCGGAGGTCAATAACTCTGAAGTCGGCTTGTGGTACGCGGGAGCTTCTTTTTGCTTTTTTCTTTTCGCTGGCACGCTGGCCCTTCTGATGAGATTCCAACTTGCCATTCCAGAAAATTCTTTTCTTTCAGCGAAGATATACAATCAAATCTTCACCATGCATGGCACGGTGATGATGTTTTTATTTGCCATCCCGATTTTTGAGGCTATTTCTATTTTAATTTTGCCTCAGTTGTTAGGCGCGCGAGATTTGCCTTTTCCGCGTCTTTCTGCTTACGGGTTTTGGTGTTTTTTAATCGGAGGGATTTTTGTTTGCGCCTCCTTGTTTTTTGGAGTGGCTCCGGAGGGAGGGTGGTTTATGTATCCTCCTTTAACCACTAAGTATCAACCAGGAGTGGGGGCTGATATTTGGCTTTTGGGTCTAACTTTTATCGAAATTGCTTCAATAGCGGCGTCTATTGAACTAATCGTGGGAATTCTCAAATGTCGTCCTCCAGGCATGAGGATCCACCTTATGCCGATTTACGCTTGGTATATCCTGGTCGTGGCCATCATGATCCTTTTCGCTTTTCCTCCTTTGATAGCAGGAGACATATTGCTGGAAATGAATCGCGCCTTTGACTGGCCGTTTTTTGATCCCGCTAGAGGAGGGGACCCATTGCTGTGGCAGCACTTGTTTTGGATTTTTGCCCACCCGGAAGTGTACATTATATTTTTGCCTTCAGTCGCTTTGGTGGCGACCATTCTTCCCACATTTGCCCGCAGACCTTTGGTTGGATATAGCTGGGTAGTGCTTTCGGCCATTGGGACTGGCTTTATTAGTTTCGGCCTTTGGGTGCACCACATGTTCACAACTGGCCTCCCAGGAATTTCTCTGGGCATCTTTTCAGCCGCATCTCAGATGGTGGCGATTCCCACAGGAATTCAACTTTTCTGTTTCTTGGCGACCCTGTTGGCCGGAAAATTTGTTAAAACCGTCCCCATGCTTTTTGCTTGTGGAGGGATGGCAAGTTTTGTCATTGGTGGCCTCACAGGGGTCATGTTGGCGATCGCTCCCTTCGACTTTCAGGCCCATGACAGCTTCTTCATCGTCGCCCATTTGCACTATGTTCTAATCGGGGGAAGCGTGTTTCCGATTCTTGGCGGGATTTACTACTTTTTCCCACTAGTGCGAGGCAAACAGTTGTCTGAAAAACTTGGGCGTAAAGCTTTTTGGCTTATTCTGATTGGACTTAACGTAACTTTTTTTCCCATGCATTTTAGCGGCCTGCTTGGAATGCCGCGAAGGGTTTTCACTTATTCAGAGAGTTTGGGAGTAGGAGGGTATAACATCGTTTCCACCATTGGAGCCGTAATTTTGGCGACGGGAATTCTTATAATAGTGATAGACGTTCTTAGACCTAATAAGAGGAGCTCGAAGCGCGACCCTTGGAAAGCGGGAACCCTTGAATGGTTGGTGAATATGCCCCCTGGGCAGTGGGGAGTTCGCTCAATCCCGGTAGTTGAAAGCCGCTATCCTCTATGGCAGCAATCAAACTTCACTAGTAATGTCGACGAAGGGAACTTTTATTTGCCTGACGCTCAAGAAGAAATGCGAGAAACCCTTGTNACGACGACTGTAGATGCAAGACCAATACACTGTTTAAGAGTGCCAGGTCCGACTTTTGTCACAATTTTTGCCGCGATCTTCACCGGCGGGTTTTTTATTTTTTCCACTTACAAGTGGTATTGGCTAGCCACCGCAAGCGGAATTTTGGCACTTGGTTTTATCCTGTATTGGCTTTGGACAGGCACTGCTTGGATTCCTGAAAAAGAGAGAAAGGATGTGGGGATGGGCAAAAGCCTTCCCCTTTATGCATCGGGACCAAAGGCCGTTGGCTGGTGGGCTATGTTCATCACTATGCTCGCTGACCTTACCGCCTTNATTTCTTTGGTTTTTGGCTATTTTTTCTATTGGACTGTTCATGAGGACTTCCCTCCTGAACCGAACCCAGGACCTGGTATTTTTTTCCCGACTTTGGCGGCAGGTCTAGGTGTNGGAGCCTGGGCCTTGACTTGCCTTTCCAGAAGGTGGAACAGACTAGACAATGCTAGATTGTTCTATTTTTCAATTGGCACGGCCGCCTTAATGGCGGCGGGCGCGAGTTTGTCTCTGCTCGCTGGTCCCTGGGTTACCGGTTTGGACCCCAAGCAGCATGTCTATCCCGCTATTGTTTGGGTTTTAACCATCTGGAGCGCCCTGCATCTGGGTGTCGGGGTGATCATGCAGCTTTATTGCGCGGCCAGAAGGATTGGAGGGAAAATGAGCTCCCACTACAATGCTGACATTACTAACGTCACTCTCTACTGGCACTTTATGGCCTTGACAATAATTGTCACGGTCATGGTTATTTCAGGTTTTCCCTTGCTGGTTTAAGGTAAGCTCAATGAAAAGTTCGAACAATCATTTAGCGGGAAAAAAGCGGGAGGAAAAACCTAAATTATGGTCCTTCGCCATCCCTCCAATTATCTGGTCCTTGCACTTTTTAGCCTGCTATATAACAGCCTCAGTTTGGTGCGCTAAAGTGGCGGAAAACGCATCTGATTTTATGATTGTGAGGGTTGCCATTGCCATATACACCGCCCTTGCTTTGACCTTTATTTTTCTACAAGCTACTAAAGGGCGCCGCTTGTTTAAACAGCAGGGTTTAAGGCAGCTGCCTCATAGCGACGACACGATAGAGGACAGAAATCGCTTTTTAGCTTTCGTTATCATCCTAATATGCTTTTTGAGCGCTGTGGCCACTTTATTTGTTGGATTTACCGGAATCATTTTCAGGAGTTGCAATTGATGCGTTGGGTTTGGTTTTTTCTATCAATTGTCACACTTCTCATTGCATGGACCGGGCCCTTGCCTGAGCTTTCAGAGAAAGCTTTTTTCGGTCATATGATCATGCACATGCTCAATGTCGCCATTGCCGCTCCATTATTTTCATTGGCCTTAGCGGGCGGAAAGTTTGATCTCACAGCTAAATATCCTCTGCTTTTCGCGCCAATTCCCGCCGCCGTGGTGGAATTGATTGTGGTTTGGGGATGGCACGCCCCCCTGCCTCATCACTTCGCTCGAGAACAAACAATAGGGTTTATAGCCGAGCAGGGTTCATTCTTTATTTGTGGTGTTTGGCTTTGGCTTTCCGCTTTTGGAGGAGAAGGAAGCGAGAAGCCCGGAGTGCACTTGAGGAAACAAAGAAGACAAGGAGCGGGAATAATAGGTTTGTTGCTCACGGCAATGCATATGACTTTTCTTGGGGCCTTGCTTGGGCTCGCGCCACGTCCCCTTTACCCTCACCATAGTGGTTATGCCAGTCTTGGTCCTTTGGAGGATCAGCATTTAGGAGGCGCAATCATGTTGATTGTTGGCGCCATTGCTTATTTAGCCGGTGGTCTTTACCTCGCTCGAAAAATGATGAAACCCAAAAAGACTGCTAAGTTGTTGGAGGCGACATGAAGCCTTGGAAAAAACATATCCTGTTTTTTTTGGGAATATCCTTTTTCTCGGGTATTTTTATTTGGCTCTCAGGCATCATACCCCTCACAGCGAGCTCCGGTCATTGGGATATAACGAAATGGTTTTTAAGTATCGGAATGAAGCGCTCCGTGGAGACGTACACTATCGGGAAAAGCGTTCCTGAGCTTGGCAGGCCTTGGATGATTCAAAAAGGAGCTGGCCATTACGAGATTGGCTGCCGTCAATGCCATGGAGCTCCTGGAGACAAGGATAGCCTTTTTGGAAACGAGCTGACCCCCAATGCTCCTTGGCTTCCTAGTCAAATTCATAAATGGGAACCTGACGAGTTGTTTAGAATTGTAAAGCATGGGGTAAAGTTTACGGGCATGCCCGCCTGGGCAGCCCTCCAGCGAAATGACGAGGTGTGGGCGATGGTGTCTTTTTTGCGTTCCATGCCTAATCTTTCGGGCCCGGAATATGAAAAAATGGCCACTATCCTGCGTTCAGGTTTTACCAATCCTGATTATCAAGAAAACGCTGGAAAATTGCCCGTTTTGCAGAGTTGCGCAAACTGTCATGGCATGACTGGAAACGGTAGGGAAACCTCGGCGTTTCCGAAGCTTGCCGGGCAAAATTTAAAATACTTGGAACATTCATTAAAGGCCTATGCAAAGGATGAAAGACACAGCGGTCCAATGGAATTAATGGCAGCCTCTCTTAAAAAGGAAGAGGTCCGCAAGCTTTCTCTTTACTTCAGCAAGCAAAAGCGGATTTCTCCCTCACCCAGTCATCATCTTGTTTTAGAAGGCGCTCTTTCCGAGGCCATTAAGAGAGGAGCTGACATCGCTCATAAAGGAATCCCTCAACAGCGTGTCGCTTCCTGTGTCGCATGTCACGGTCCCCACTTGGATGACAGGAGGATGAACCCCCATTTTCCAAATTTATCGGGCCAATTTGCAGATTACATTGCCCTTCAACTGAAGTTGTTTCTAAAGAATAAAAGGGGCGGAACCAAATATGCCAATGTAATGCATAAAGCATTATTTGAAATGACTCCTCAACAAATGAGAGATGTCGCTCTTTATTACGAATCCCTTACGTTGGAAAAAAGCGATCCTTAATGACCAGTTGGAACTTATTCTTGTGTCTTTTTATCTCCCTTTTTAGTCTGAAAAGTTTTCTTATTTAAAGGAATAGATATTGCAGATCTATTGGCCAACAAAATGTTTATCAAAAAAGTCAGAACAGATTTAAAAAAGGAGTTTAAAATGAAAAGACTTATTATTTTTATTACTTTTCTTTTAAGTTTTGCATCCTATGGTGATGTAAAAATAAAAACAAAAATTTATAAAATTTATGAACCAAGCGGAGGTGCCGAAGATTATTTGGTCCTAGCCATGAATGGACACGTGTATGGTATACCTTCACAGCAAATAGAGTTGATAAACATGGCAAATGAAGCTCTTGTCGCTTTCTCGCCTATAGAGATTGAGCTTGAAAGCCAAACGAGTCTTGCGGTTAAAAATGATGAAAGAGCAACTATCAAAAGCATGAGAATGGTTGATTCATCAGAAAGGTTCGAAGTTCCCTTTGGGGGATTTGATCCCTCTGATCAAACACCCGATATAGTCAACTACGTGGGACCGATGTACGGCTATGATTTAACAACAATGTCTCAAAGCGGAGTCAATTCTTTGTTTCGGTCAATGCGAAACGACTTGAGGGGAGGCTCCGAATGTTATAACAGGGCCCATGTTTGGAATTGGGAGATGTATAAAGAACAAGGAGTCTATTCTGGAAAAATGTTCTTGTTTTTTACAAGAAAATATATTCGAGAATACAATTATAAATGGTGGTTTCATGCGGCTCCATTTGTCGGCGTAAATGGTGAATCACAACATGTTGTCCTTGACAGGCAGTACATGGCAAATCCTCGCGTGATGCATAGCTGGACCGACGCCTTTATGAAAAATAACGCCCAATGCGCGGTGGTCAATCGTTATTCGTCCTATTCGGAACATGAATATGAAAAGTATTGTTATCTCATTCCAGCCAGCATGTATTATTGGCAACCATGGCATGTGGAATATTTGGAAAAGTATGGAACTAGACGAACTTATTTTAGGCAAAAAGATATCAATCATGCCTATCGGGACGCTCTCTAGACGCAAATCTTCAATGGCAGTCTTTTGCAATAATTGCGGAAGACTGCTCTTTAAAACTCGCAGCTGAAAAAAAAACGCTAACTTGAGTCATACCCGCTCCTAGGGCGAAACTTTGAAGATTTTTCAAGTCGGTNGAATCTTGCGAAAAAATCCTCTATTATTTTGCTAGATAAAGACGTACCGTCCGATCTAAAGGAGCTGCTGCTGTGAGAAATCTGGTTCAAAAAATTGACAATCTTCTCCCCCTTATAGGTCACACTCCTGTAATCGATTTGGCGCATTCTCGTATCAAGCTCCTCACCAAGCTTGAATTTCACAATCTCACGGGCAGCATTAAGGACCGTCCTGCCTTTTACGCGCTTCGTAGGGCGATTGAAAATGGTGAAGTTTCACGAGATACTGTGATTGTGGAGTCATCTTCTGGCAACTTCGCCTCCTCTCTAGCTCAAATTTGCCATTACCTCGGCATCAAATTCATTCCAGTCGTGGATCCCAACATTTCGCGTTTAAATCTAAGCTTTCTCAAAAGCTTCTGCGCGGAAGTTATTATGGTGAATGAGCGTGATACCTCAGGTGGATTTCTCTGCAACCGAATAAGGAGAGTGCGTCAAATTGTCGATAGTTCTCCCAATTGTTATTGGATAAACCAGTATGAAAACCCCTGGTGCGCCGAAGCTCATTATGTAAATACCGCTTCGGAAATTTTAGATTGTGGATATGAACTTGATTACCTTTTTATTGGTGTCAGCTCTGGTGGAACCTTAAATGGCATTTCGAGGGGAGTAAAAGAAAAAAGCCCGAAGACAAAGATTGTGGCGGTGGATATAGAAGGATCTATGATTTTTCAGTCCGTTCCAAAGCCGAGGTTTATTCCTGGCATGGGGTCGAGCATGCGGCCAAGACTTTTGGAAGGATGCAACATTGATGAAGTCGTTCATATTTCAGAATCTGATGCCGTTAAAGGGTGCCGGACTCTACGAAATCAGCATGGAGTTTTAGCAGGCGGATCTTCGGGGGCGGTTTTTTCCGCCATTGAATCGTACTTTCACAATTTTCACGAAGCGACCGGCGCTAATGTGATGTTTCTCTGCCCGGACAGAGGAACTGCTTACTTAGACACTGTTTATAATGACGAATGGGTTCTTTCAAAGGGGCTAACCCTGAAATGATTCCAATCAGTATTTCCATAAGTTCCGCCCTTTTCTTCGCCATCATGAATATTCTGATCACTTATAAGCTTGGATCAATTGATCCTTTAATTCTTTTATTCTTTCGAGGGGCGGTAGCTGTGGTATTTCTTGGTCCTTTCATTATGAAGGACGTTCATTTGCTGTTTACCCGGCCCGCAATACCTGTGCATTTGAGGTCCGTTTCAGGGGCTTTGGCCGTTCTTTGCACATTTTGGACGCTTCAGAATACAAGTTCTCTTCATGCTTCATTTTTGGCCAGTCTTGCTCCTCTGTTTCTCATGATTATGATCTTCATTTTCAACGGAAACACCCTTAATAAGATTCAGCTATGCGGCCTGCTTCTGGTCGTTTTCGGCACACTAGTGGTGGCAGGAAGTCCAAGCGCGGAATCTTCCAGTAAAGTTTGGATTTTGGGCACTTTAGGGGCTTTTTTGAGCGCTCTCGCCATGCTGTTCCTCAAGCAGGCGACCGCTCAATTTTCCCCACAATTGATCGTTTTCAATTTTAGCGTTCTTTTTCTGATTATAGGGCTTCCAGGAGTTAGTATGGCGTGGCCCGATGACACTTTACTTTTGTGGCTTGGGCTTATGGGGGGATGCTCTGTCTTAGGGCAGGTCTTCATGACGGTAAGCTATAAACAACTTGATCCTCAACTAGCAAATGCATTTGGAAGAACACTCCTGCTTTGGGTAGGAGGCGCGGAGCTTCTTCTGTTTGGTAGAATTCCTGGTATTACTGATTCGATTGGATATCTTTTTGCGGTTGTGGGGTTGCTTCTGGTAACTCGCAGGGCCAACCCTAACAATCCTCTTCCGAAGATAGTTGATGACTCTGAAACTGGCATCGTTTCTGGGGGAGCGGGAAAAGAAGATAATGAAGTTCGCCTTGGGGTTCAGTGAACCCACTTCTGCGCCTCTTTATAATCGGACTTTTCGAAAAACTTAGCCTCATCAGTAACAAAGGGTTTGGAAATCGGATCTAAAATCTTTATTGTATTCCTATCTCCAATTATTGCAAGGCGGCGAATAACTTTAAAATTTTTTACATCAAACTTTATATCTTCCCATAACGCTCCCATTGTAAACCTTTCCAACTCCGTAAGGTCGACTAACAGGTCCACTTGATTGCCAGTCTCGGTTTTAGACGTTAGATTTGCAAGAATCTCTTGATACTCTTCTTTATCGACTTTGCCGGTAAACTTCACCGCCAAATAATCATGTTGGTCTGAAATTACTTGATACATTTTTTTCTCCTCTTCAAGTTATAAAATCGCTGTTGTTAAAAGGATTTCTTGAACCTTTCATAGAAGCGTTTACCAAAGCAATGGCGGCCCTAATGACTCCTATATGGCTGAAGGCCTGGGGAAAGTTGCCAAGCATTTTCCCCGTGCCCACTTCAATTTCTTCAGATAGAAGTCCCACATCGTTTAAAAAATTTAAATTTTTATCCATTAGTTGTTGAGCCTCTTCCTGGCGTCCTTGGAGCGCCAAGTTTTCGATTAGCCAGAAGGAGCAAATCGCGAAAGCCGCTTCTGGTTCCTTAAATCCATCATCAGTTTCTTCCGGCTTATAACGATAAACTAAACCGTCTTGACAGAGCTCTTCCGTTATTCTTTCCACTGTGGAAACTATCCGTGGATGGGTGGGGGGCATAAACCTCACAAGCGCCATCCTTAAAGCGGCGGCGTCAAGGTTGGAGGAGCCATAGGATTGAGTAAAAGCGCCGACTTCTTCGTTCCAGCCTTTTTCATTCACTTCTTGGTAAATCTTATCACGCTCTTCTTTCCATTTTTCGAGATTCGCCGCCGGCAAATCAAGCTCTTCGACGGCGCAGATTCCGCGGTCCAAGGCGACCCACGCCATGACCTTTGAGTGAACAAATTGTCTTGGTTCGCCCCTTACTTCCCATATCCCCTTATCAGGCAAGGTCCAGTTATCACATACCCAGTCAACAAGAGCGTGAAAGTCTCGCCATAAATGACTTTCTTTGTCTATTCCCATCTTCCGAGCGATGTCCACAGAGTCCAAAATCTCCCCATAAGTGTCCAATTGTTTTTGAAGGTAGGCCCCGTTGCCAATTCTCACTGGAGCGCTTTTTTCATAGCCTTCCAAATGTGTTAAAGTTTTTTCCTTCAAATCCCTTTCTCCGTTAAGACCGTAAACTATTCTCAAATCTTGGTGACCGACTTTGGCCTTTTCGCATACCCATTCCAAAAATTCTTTCGCCTCCTTATCATGGCCGCTTCGAAAAAGAGCTTCCATCGTCAATGAAGCGTCTCGCAGCCAAGTGTAACGATAGTCCCAGTTGCGGGAACCTCCAATTTTTTCGGGCAAGGAAGTTGTTGGAGCGGCTACAAAGGCTCCGCTTGGACGGTAAGTCAAAAGTTTCAACGCTAATGAGCTTCTTATGATATGAGGCCTGTACTTTCCTTGTTGGGGACACTTCTTTGACCATTGTTCAAAATAGGTCTGTGTTTTTTCCAACATGTGGTCGCAGTCTGTCGTTTCTAAATTGTCAATGCTAGATTTCTCCTGAAAGTATTCCAATAAGAAGGTCTGTTTTTCATTTTTTTTAATTGTAAAAAAACATTCCGCTTCTATTCCTTTCGTTTTTATGGCCGCATCTGAAAGTAAACGAAGCCCTTGCTTTTCATGTTGAAACAAAACCTGATAACCCCCTGACAATAATTGAGGGGAGACTCCTTGCTTTCCATAAAGAAATTTGGGCGCCAAGGTTAGTTTAAAATCCACTTCACCTGAAACGCCCTCGACTACTCGAACGATGCGGGAAAAACCGCCTTTTCCTTCTTCTTCTTCTTCTTCTTCCTCTTCAAAAAGAGGCATGAAATCGGTCAATAAAGCTTCTCCTTGAGAGGTTTTAAACCGCGTTAGCAAAATATTCGTCTTAGGTAAATAGCTACGAGACACGTTGGTTGAGTAGGCCGGGCCCACTTGAAAGAACCCTCCGTTTTTGAAATCTAAAATGCGGGCAAAAACAGAGTGAGAATCGAATCTTGGAAAGCAGGTCCAATCAATAGAGCCATTGGTTCCAATGAGAGCGGCGCTGTGGCAATCTCCTATGATGGCATAGTCTTCAATGGGTCTATATGATCCCCCTGACATGCCAACTCCTTTTTCCTTTTGGGCTTTCACCTATGCCTCAAATAATACTGATACGGTTGTAAACAAAGCGAATCCCGCGGTAAATGAAAAAGCGGCAATTGAATCGTCTCCAACCTCTTCATGAGCTTCTCCTACCATCAGGCCAGCGCTAAACAAGTCGATCCACCCGGCAATGTATATAGGCCATGGACCTCTCCTCATCCGCATTGGACTTTTCTCCAATCATTGAAATACCTCTTCCTACCAAAATATTAAAAAAGCCGCCAAGTGAAGGGAGTAACTTAAAAGCCTTTTCGTAACTTTCAAAACTACAGCGAGCATCGCTCCGATAAAGTTTCCTATGAAAGGAATGGAAGCGTAAAAAATAACGTTTAAAAACTCACTCATTGAACTCTCTCACTCTTAAATAGAAAAAGACGTGTTTCCTCGCTTGTCTATTTTAATTCAAAAGCGCATGGGGAGGTAGCGGGCCAGGTAGATTTCCTTTTGAGGATATTCCAGATGTCGAGATGAAGTCTAATCTAATAGGTATTGATTTTTCTTTAGTTGGGTTAGGGGAGAGTTTTCGTTAGGGCTAGACTTGGTCATTTAGCCATGCTCCTCATAGAATCAAAGGGAAATTGGCATGATGGAGGCTGAGGCAGGGTCGTGGCATTTTTCGTTGGCCGCGGCTCTTGGATTATCTCTTGTTCTCATATTTTCGAACTATCTGAGGTTCTTGGACGGAATACCGAGAAAGCTCTTGCTGTCTATTGGGGGAGGAGTCTCTGTCACTTTTATGATACTGCGATTGTTGCCGGGAGTGAGCAGGGGGGCAGGATGTGGTTGAAAGAAGCGCTGGGGAGGCAAGCCGTTGGTCCAGCCTTGAAAACCATGTTTATTATGTTCATATCGTCGCTCTGCTTAGCACTTTTGACTTTGCCTTGGTTTGCTGCTGCCGCGGCGAAGGAAGCAAAAGTTGTAAACCAAAGCCCAGGACTCACAGGAATGATTGGAGTTGCATTTTGGGAGAATTCGACAGCTGTTACTGTAGGTGGCCTCATATCCGGTATAGGACAACCAATTGGTCTGTTGGTGTTGGTCTTTTTCCTAGTTTTATATTAAGCGAAAAATTTGACTACGAAGTAAGGCCCTCTTTGGGTGTGGGAACTGAAGTTGCTTATAAAGGCTGGGCTTTTTTTACAAATGAATGCTAAGGCAGCCTCTGATATTACAGGATGTTCTTCATAATTCCTTATTATTCAAGCCAGTAACTTAACCCAATAGCTGATTAAATCTATTGACTTCTTCGAATCATTACCGTAAGAAAAGATGGTAAAAAGGGGTTGTTGAAAACTTTTCAATCATCTTGTTTTTAATAAGTAATTAATATAAGATTGGTTTATGCGTTTTATCTGTTTGTTTTTACTTATGTTTATAGTGAACGATTTCACTCACACAGATGAGACCAGCTTTGATGTTTCGTTGGAGGAGTGCCAGTCAATAGAAGTCAATTCTTCTCAGGAACAATCAGATAGCCATGGGGAAGGACAAAAACAAAACCATGGAGACGGCCACTGCCACCATGGTCACACACATCTGGTCACTTTAGAGGAAGTTAGAAGCTCTTTAGAAGTTAAGCTTCTCACCTTTAATTATTCCTTTCTTTGGTTTGAATCAAAATCTCCCAAAAATATTCTCGTAGAAGTCAACCGACCTCCCATTTCTTAAGTTCTCGTCGCTCTATTGATTTTTAATTTAAAACAACTTTTTACTTAAAGGTAAAAGATGAAATTGGTCCTTTTAATTCTGGCAGCGGCTTTTGTCAGCCAGGCACAAGACTCGTGCAATTATAAAAATATTCGCGAGTATAAAAAGAAACTATTATCCTCTAATCCGGTTTTAGAACAGGTTAAGCTTCAAAAGGAGCTGACAAACTCCTTTATTGAGAGGGCCAAGCAAAGGCCTAACCCCGCTGTGGAGTTTGAGTATACAAAAGGCGATGATTTTGGATTGGATGTTCAAAATTACGACCTAAAACTTCTCCACGTTATTGAGCTTGGAGATAAAAGGGAAGCCAGAATTGAAAGTTCTCTGGCAAGGGCGGATTTGGAAAGCAAACAATATGGATTGTTCGGCGCCCGAAAAGCATTAGAAAACCTTGTGAATTATCAGAGAGTGGCCCAGCTTAAAGTATTGATCGAGGCGATGGAAGAAGCTGTTGACGCCTTTAGATCCATTGTTAAAAAGCTTGCTTCCAGAAAAAGATTGAATCCTGAAGAAAAAGTCTCCTTGAGCACTTTGAAGCTGGCTTTAAATGATTATAAGGCCAGACTGAATGACTTAAAAAATGAGAAAGATCTCTTAGCTGGGGAAGTCGCCTTCATGAGTGAGTGCGAAAAACCAAACTTTCGCTATATTTCAACGAATTATCCAAAGATAGGCGCCTTTGAGCTTAGTGAAGCTCAAGGCATGGCGGCCATAGAAAAGGAAAAAGTGGAAGTCGCTAAAAAAGAGCTGAATCGCGAAAAGTCGTTGGCATACTCAGACCTATTGGTTGGACCCATCGTCGGATATGAATCGAGGGGAGCGGATCAATTTGTCAGCGCCGGAATTGGCGTCACATTTAACGCTCCTTTTCTAAACACAAACGAAGGCGGAAAACTTGAGGCTTCGAGAAATCTCATGGCGCAACGAAAAGTTGCGAGAAACAACATATCTCTTTTAAAAATCAAATTGCGCAAGCTGTTAAAGATTTATCATCAATCGCTAAAAACATATCAGGAAATGCCTTCGCTTTCCCAAATTACAACGTTTCATACAGAAGCGGAAAGCCTTTTTAGACGAGGGGTTGTAAGCATTCCTATGACAATTGAATCCCATCGGCAATATGTTGATTACATGGATTCCCGATTTGAAACTGAAAACGATATTTTAAAAGCTATAAAGGAAATATACCTTATTACCGGCAAGGAAAGCCTAATAGACGAATTATTTAACTAGGAGTTTTTATGAAAAAGTTATTTTTTATTCTACCGTGTCTTTTCTTGTTCGGTTGTAGCAAAGGCGGCGACGATAGGCTTGCCGAGCAGGCCGACATCCAAGCCCGCGAACAGTATCAGGCCCAAAACGAGAATCAGAAGATGTGGGCGGAAAAGATGGAAGATGATCTTAATAAAAGAAAAAGATTCATCCAGGCGATCGAAGGCGAGTACCTCGGACAGGTGGATGTTCAAGACATCTCTTTTGACATAAGCGCCAGATTCGTAAGCAGCATTCCTATTGAATTTCCATCAAGAGTAAGAACCTTGGACGAAATCAATTTTGAGCTGCAAAATTTAAACCTTAACCTTTTCGTCAAACTGGAAAATCCCCGAGTTTCTAATAGTGCCGTGACCTGCGTCGTCGAAGGCTATAGACCGGACGTGAGTAAAGGAGTAGTAAACTTAATTACCGAATCGTGTAAAAACTCTTTTCACCTCTCAATCTCTGATTCTTTAAAGAACGTATCTGATGGGCAACGATTGGCGGATTCAAGATCCTTGGCCGCTCAAGTTACCTCTGGCTCTATTAGTCGCGTAGACAATATTCAGGGCGTCTTTGAATCCAGCACGAGCAGTCAGAAATACAAATTCCAGTTAAGGAGATAAGCATGAAAAGGTTCATTATATCATTTGTTGCTCTGACTATTAGCTTCAATCTAAGCGCTCAAACCTCGATCAGTTTAGATCAGGTAGCAGAAGAGGTTAAGCAATCCAATTTTACCGTGCTTGAAAACGCTCAGAGGGTATATCAGGCGAAGGAAACAATAAACTTCAATAAAAGAAACCTGCTGCCGAGGCTTAATCTTTGGAATATTCTTAAAACGCCTTTCTCATGGAAGGGAGCTTTGGATGTCGTCCAAGATATCGCCCCCTTTCTGGTTCCAAGCAACTGGTTCAAGGTTGGTCAATCAAGAGAGTTCTATTACGCATACCAAGAGCAGTACCGGGCCTTGTGGGCAAATCAGGTCATGACGGCCAAGCTTCTTTATATAAACACTTTGCGCGATATTGATTTTTTAAACGCTCTTAAAGAACAGTCTTTGAAATTAGATGAATTGGTTGGAATCTCGGAAACACGACAGGTTTTTGGCAGTGTTGAGCCTAGAACCACCAGGTTTTTGAAAATTAAAAAACTTGAGATCCAAGAAGACATTCGGGCTCTTGAAAATCTTGTTTTTGAGGAAAAAAAGGCCCTTGCGTATTTATTGGGTGTCGATCAAGAACAAGATCTCTCTCTTGAAAGGATAAGTCTCCCCGAGGTGGAAAAACTTGAGCCTCTTCAGTTTGACACCTTTGTTTTTAGAGCTTTGGATTCAGCCCCTGAGCTGACCCAGTACAAATACTTAAAAGAAGCGCTGAAGTATACTAGTAGAGAAGTAACATTCTCTTTTCTTGGCGCGTCTTCAAACTCTCAAGGCATGTTTAACAATATTCCCGTTCAAGACGGGCTAGGGTTTGGAGCGGCCAGTTCTATTCGCATTAGCAACTCAGAGTCTCATATCTTGGACATAAATAAAGAATCTACCGAGGAGGTGTTAAAAAAGTCTTTGTATAACTTGGTCAATAATTTCAATTCTTATCTAAACAATATTGAAAATCAAACTTCCAGAAGAAGGTTGGCCGGAGAGAACTATCAGACTCTTAGAAGTCACTTGGCCCTGGGGATGGATATTGATCCTCTTGAAATGCTTAAAAGCGTTGAAAACGAGTTTGACGCCTCAATCTCTCTTGTGAATTACAAATATGAAGTCGTCACCACAATGGAGCGGTTAAAGAGGATGATCTTTAACGGAGATTACAACAAAAAAGAAAGTAAACTCGATAGTTTATTGACCGGAGGTCTACAATGAAAATTTCAGTCTTAATCTTCTTGGCGTTGATCGCCAGTGGATGTAGGTATCAAAGTGAATTGGAAACGCTCAATTCACTTGAATTAGATCGGATATATTTGGAGCAAAACTCTAATTCCGGCCTTGATAAAGAAAAACAGGAAGCGATAAACAGGTATTTTTCCAATGTTAAAGAATTGGCCCATCGCTTTAATACTGACAACCGTTTTTCTAGAAACTTCCACCGAAGGTTTTTTAGCTACTTTTCCGAGGACTTGTGTTCTCGATTTGTTCTAGGGTCTAAAGCTTGGAAAAAAGTCTTGGATTCTTGTGAGGTAAGTGGATTTAATCTTTGCGCCGAGGAAGCAAAACATTACCAAGATATTTTGCAACTTGTTCGTCCAACCCTTACGGATTTGGAAGTTGATTCTTTAAAAAAAGAACCTGAATGCAAAGAGAGGCTGCTCAAGCTAGGGGTGTTTAATGAAAATGTTTAAAATTATTTTTTTGACGCTTCTGTTGGGAAGCGTTTGTTACGGGCAAGATCATGGCCATGCTCATGAGGAAGAGTCTCACAAAGGCCATGGACATGAAGAAGAGGAAGAATCTCACAAAGGTCGTCATGAACATAAAGATGAAGAAGAGTCGCATCGAGGACATGGTCATGAAAAAGAATCGCATGATGAGCATGAAGAAAAAGGCCACGACGATGAAGGTCATGGCGGCCATGATGAGCATGAAGAAGGTGAGGGTGGCCATGCTGGACATGGTGGACATGAAGGTCATGGCAGTAGCAAAGCGATAGGAAAGGGCAAGGCCATTGAAGAGGTGGACGAGACGAAAGGTTTTAGAATGTCCGAGGAGGCCAAAGAAACAATAGGAGTGAAGCTTAGGGAACCTTCCGAAAGCCCACTGGTAATTCCAAAAGACGCCTTGGTTGTGTCTTTGGATAAAAGAGGAATCTATAGATATCGGAACGGCTTTTTCAAAATGTTGCCAGTAAAGATTGAAGGCGAGGATAAAAAAACTTTTACCGTGGCGGTTAACGGACTTAAAGGTGGGGATAAAATCGCTGTTGGCGGAGTCGGACTATTAAGAGTGACGGATATCTACTCAACGGACACGGCAGAATATGGACATTCACACTAAATTGGAATTATAAATGATAAATAAAATAATCGAATTTTCGGTAAATAATCGCCTCTTTATTTTTTTGGCAAGCCTCCTTTTAATTGCTTACGGGGTGAAATCTTTCCAAGAGTTATCGATCGACGCCGTTCCGGATATCACAAATACCCAAGTTCAAATCAATACCCAAGTCAAAGGCTACGTTCCGGACGAAATAGAAAGAATGATTACTTTTCCCATTGAATACGCCATGAATGGGATACCGGGAGTTCAAACAATCAGGTCTGTCTCCAAATATGGCATTAGCCAAGTCACCGTCATTTTTGAGGAAGAAACCGATATATACCGGGCCCGACAGCTGGTGGGTGAAAAGCTGCAAAATATTGAGCTTCCCGAAGGCATTGTTCCCGAGATGGGTCCTATCAGTACAGGTTTGGGAGAGATCTTTCATTATTCGATAGAGGCCAAAAAACCGGCCCAAGACCCTGAGAAACGTCTTGTTCAGTTGATGGAGCTTAGATCCATTCAGGATTGGTTTATCAAGCCACGGCTTTTGACTGTCAAGGGTGTGACCGAGGTCAATACTATCGGCGGTTTTGACAAACAATTTTTTGTCCAGCCTGATATTGAAAAAATGTCCCGCTATGGCCTTCACTTTGATGATATTGAAAAAGCTATAGAAGAAACTAACGCGAACGTTGGAGGCGGCTACATCCAACAGACCGGCCAACAACTATTGGTGAGAGGTGTAGGACTTCTCAGGACTTTCGAGGATATAGGCAATGTCGTCGTTAAACGGCTGTCTGACTATCAAGTCATAAAAATTAAAGACATTGCAGAAGTAAAATTTGACAAGCAAATTCGTACCGGCGCGGGAACTGTAAGCGGAGAAGAGTCCATCATTGGCACGGTTTTTATGCTTTTGGGGGAAAATAGTCGTTCTGTTTCAATCGATGTTGCCGAAAAATTAGAAGATATTCGAGGCGATCTCCCCGATTGGGTTGAGTTACGAACACTGTACAATCGTTCGGACATGGTGAACGCCACCCTTGGCACTGTGGAGCATAACCTTCTTATGGGCGCCGCCCTGGTAAGTTTGTTCCTTTTGATGCTAGTAGGCAATCTTCGGGCAGCCATTATAACGGCGTTGATGATTCCTATCGCCTTGCTGGCCACGTTTATACTGATGAGGTGGCAAAACGTGTCCGGAAACTTGATGAGCTTAGGCGCTTTGGACTTCGGAATTATCGTGGACGGAGCGGTTATTGTTATTGAAAACTGCGTGCATCGTCTGCAAAAAAGAGGACAGGACTTGGGTCGAACTCTTACCAGGGCGGAGGTAAGCCAGGTTGTAAAAGACGCGGCAATAGAAATTAGATCCGCCGCAGGTTTTGGCGAGTTAATTGTCATCGTCGTCTTTATCCCTCTTTTCGCTTTGACTGGAGTTGAAGGCAAAATGTTTGGTCCAATGGCGACCACATTCATAATGGCGCTTGGCAGCGCTTTGATCTTATCCTTCACTTTAGTTCCGGCCTTGGCGGCCACATTTCTTTCAGGGAAAACTAGGGATAACAAACCAATTCTTATGCGATTGGCCGAAAAGGCTTTTGGGCCTACTCTAAACGCCGCTTTGCGCTTTAAGAAAGTGGTTTTAGGCATCGGAGTGGCAGCTATCGCCGCTGGCGTTTTTCTATTTTCGCAAATGGGCGCGGAATTTATCCCTCAGCTTAATGAGGGAGACTTCGCTGTGCAGTTTATAAGCCCTGCCAATATAAGCATTGAAAATTCTGTAAAGCTTCAACAGCTTTCTGAAGATGTTATTGAAGAGTTTCCTCAGGTTAAACTGGTGTTTGCAAGAACTGGCGCCGCGGAAGTGGCGACAGATCCAATGGGAGTTAATATTTCCGACTCTTATGTCATGCTAAAGCCAAGAGATAAATGGCCTGAATCAGAAATTGAAACCAAAGACGAACTGATGGCAGCGGTGAAAAGGAAACTCGAGCTTAAGGTTCCTGGCCAAGTTCTGCTTATTTCCCAGCCCGTGCAATTAAGATTTAATGAACTTCTGGAGGGAACTAGAGCAGATGTTTCGGCAAAGGTCTTTGGCGAGGACTTGGACCAGCTTATAGGTTATTCAAAACAAATTGCGCAAATTGTATCCGAAATCCCCGGCTCGGGTGAAGCGGAATCTGAGTCAAAGGGGAAGTCTCCCATGCTGCAATACACTCCCAAGATGGAGGAGCTTGCGCAGCTGGGAGTAACGGCCAGGCCGGTATTGGATTCCATTAGCGCCGCCATCGGGGGACGTGAAATAGGACATGTTTATGAAGGTGTTAGAAAATTTCCGATTGTGGCAAGGCTCAGCGAAAGGGAGCGCAAGGATATCCATACAGTAAGAAATTTGCCCGTTGGCATTTCTGAAGGTTTTACAGTGCCAATCAATCAAGTTGCGAAGATTGATTATGTCGAAACCTTTAGCAATGTCAGTCGTGAAAACTCCCAAAGACGGGTGGCAGTTTTGATCAACCCCGAAACACGGGATGTTGAAAGCTTCGTCGAGAAGGCGAAGGCCAGAGTTGAAGCGGAAATCGACTTGCCTGAAGGCTACTATGTCGAATGGGGAGGAAGCTTTAAAAACTTGCAAAGCGCCAAGGAGCGTCTAAGCATCTTGGTTCCTATGGCAATGTTAATCATTCTGGCCATGCTCTATGCGGCTTTTAAGTCGTTTGCGCAAGTGGTTTTGATTTTTGCTTGCGCTCCCATGGCGCTAATTGGAGGAGTCCTTGCTTTAACACTTATGGACATGCCCTTTAGCATTTCCGCGGGAGTTGGCTTCATAGCCTTGTCAGGTATTAGTATTTTGAACGGCGTTGTGCTTGTGACTTATTTTAATCGCCTTTTCGAGGAGGGAAAAACTCCTGATGAGGTTGTCAAGGAAGGTGCGATGACAAGGCTTAGGCCGGTGCTCATGACCGCCTTGACGGATATTTTCGGCTTTTTACCTATGATGTTTTCAACAGGCCTTGGAGCGGAGGTGCAAAAGCCATTGGCAACAGTTGTGGTAGGGGGAATTATTTCCGCCACTCTTCTAACTTTGATTGTAATTCCCTCGCTCTATCGTCTTTTTATTAGATTTATGCAACCAAGCTTTAAGGAGGCTGTGAATGAATAAGTTTATTTCTGTAATGATTTTAGCAATTGGTTTAACTGGCTGTGCCCATCATCACAAAAAAACAGCTCACCACCATCACAAAAAAGAAAAATGTGGTGAGAACTGCAAAATGCGCAAGCAAGAGGCCCAGTTTGATAAACATTGCGCCTTAAGTGTCTCGGAGGGAGATCCGCATGTTCATGGAAAAGATGAATTTAGATTGAAGCATGGTGGGAAGGTTTATTTCTTTTCCAGCGAAGAAAACTTGAATAAGTTCCAAGAGAATCTTGAAGAAAACATCAGTAAGGCAAATAAAAATTGGAGCAACTATAGAGGAAATACACTTTAGTATTTGCTTTAAGCTGGAACCTTCGGCGTTCTTTTTATAGATCCCACTTCAAGGTGACTGCCTTGAAGTGGCCGGGTTAAGGCAGAATATGAGGAAAGGAGCCTAAAAAAGGCATCCGCTTCCTCAAGGGATCATCCTTGCATTTTTATGCTTTAAAAAGGAAAAACAGTGCCAATGCACAATTGAAGCTAGACGCCAACGTCAAAGTATTATTGGCGGCGAAACTCACTTTTCACAGGAACGAAGAAACTCCCCATGTAAAACCTTTTTGAAATCAGTTCACCCGACAGGTTGTGAAGCATTTATTTATTTGGAACGTTTTTGGACAAAGTTTTCTTTAACGCCTTTACTTGAAATACCCGACAGAATCAAAAACAATGATCGAGAGAAAAAATCAAATAATAACAACGGGGGAGGATGTTATTATGAGAATGTTAAAGGTTGTTTTCTTATTTGCCTTTTTAGTAGAAAGCGCCAAAACGGCAATAGCCAGTGTTAAAGAAGGTCACAAAAATTGTTGGAAAAACAGTGATAAAAATGAATGCTGTGAGTTAAGACAGAAAAGTTTTGAAATAAAAAATAGTGGCTTAAACATCTCAGCAGAAGAGCCTGATGTCTTTGATCTAAATCCTTACCTTGATCATATGGGAGGATCTTTTAGATAGGAGTGCATTTATGGAAGGAGGAGAAATATCTCCTTCCATATGTTTCCCTTTCCAAACTTTCTTGTCCTTAAGAGCCGAAAAGAGTATAAATAGTGTATGCTTCGGTTATTTTTTCTGCTTCTTACTGTTTTTTTCTCTTTGCAAACCGCCCAAAGCTTTGGGTATGAAAGGGAGCGTTTTCACTTAGAGTGTGAAGAAATTCTAGATATTTGTAAAAAGTCTGAACTAGATCAAAAAGAAAAGAATACGGATAAAACAGAAAATTGCAATGAGACAAATTGCCCTTGCATCGGTGGGATTTCTTTTATTTTTACAATCCCTTTAAAAGATCTTCCTCCGATCGCGCAAAAAGACCTGAAATCCAGTTTCCAACCTTATGCTGAATTTTCCTTCGGCAACTTCTATAAAGATATTTACAGACCTCCGATTCTTGCTAGCTAAACTCATTATTTTTTAGAAGCATCAATTTATATTTTTGGGGGTTAAAATGGCTGATCATTGTTGCCAGAAAAAGTCGGATGATTTAAAGGATCTGGCAAAAAAACAAGCGAAAGTTCTCTGGACAGTGTTGGCTATCAATCTGGTAATGTTTTTCGCTGAATCCATTTCAGGTTTTATTGCCGGTTCCACAGCGCTAATGGGAGATTCGCTAGACATGTTGGGGGACGCTCTGGCTTACGGAAGCAGTATTTATGTCATTGGTTCCAGTATTCAGGCCAAAGCCAAAGCCTCATTGTTTAAAGCGTCTATTATGGTGGCGCTTGGATTGTTAATTTTAGGACAGGCCATTTATAAAACTTTTTTCCTGTCTACACCTGATTATGAATTTATGGGAATTGTTGGAATGGTTGCTTTGATAGCAAACGTCATTTGCCTAATGCTTCTCACGGCTCACAAAGATGATGATATAAATTTTCAATCCGTATGGATTTGTTCCAGAAACGATATTATAGCCAACACTTCCGTTATTTTAGCGGGATTGGCGGTCTATTATGTAAAGTCTCCTTGGCCAGATTTGCTTGTTGGGTTCGGAATTACTCTTCTTTTTCTCAAGTCCGCGATGGGAATTTTTAAGGATTCTTTCAGTCAGCTGGAAAAAGCAGAAGAGGTTTAAATATGAGCAGATTTAATTCTTCCGAGGCTGGTTGGAACCTAATTTTTGGCGCTTGGTTTGTTACGCTAATCGCCACTTTTGGAAGCCTGTTTTTCAGCGAGATTATGAAGTTTCCACCATGTGTTCTTTGTTGGTATCAAAGGATTTGCATGTATCCGTTGGTCTTGTTGTTTCTGGCTGGAATGTTTCCATTAGACAAAAGGGTTTGGCGTTATTCCTTGCCTTTGGCATTGTTCGGATGGTTAATTGCCCTTTATCATAATCTTTTACATTATGGGATTGTTCCCGAAAGCGCTTCTCCTTGTGTTCAAGGAGTGCCATGTTCAACAGTGTATATTAATTGGGCAGGATTTATTACCATTCCAATCCTTTCTTTATTCAGCTTTTCCATAATTTTGATTTTACTGACTTTGTTTTTAAAAAGGATAAAAAATGAAAAATAAAAAAAAAATAGTTCTGTTCGCGGCGTTTGCTGTTGTGGCCTTGTTCATAGGAGGAGCTGTCTCCTATAATTACCTAGAGAATGAAAGGCTTGGCTTCCTCGCTCAAGAAAATTCCGAGGTATTTGTACGAGATTATGCACCAAGAATGGGAGCGAAAGAGCCTGATGTTTACTTGGTGGAATTTTTAGACCCCGAATGTGAGAGCTGTAGAGCCTTTGCTCCATATGTAAAGGAGCTTATAAAGGAATACCAAGACAAGGTCCAGCTTATTGTTCGATATGCGCCTTTTCATAAAAACTCAAAATTTGCCGTCAAGATTCTAGAAGCAGCTCGAAACCAAGGGAAATATTGGGAGGTTTTGGATGTTTTGTTCCGGTACCAGCCCAACTGGGGAAATCATCACAATCCTCAACCAGAACTTATTTGGTATTACCTGCCAGAAGCTGGAGTTGATGTTGCAAAAATTCGAGAAGATATGCAAGATCCCGCAATAGTTAAAAGAATTGAGCAGGATATAGCGGATGGTCAAAAATTAGGGGTGAGAGGAACGCCAAGTTTTTATATAAACGGAGCGCCTCTTGAGAACTTTGGCAGAAGCCAGTTAAAAGCGGCCATCCAATCGGCAATAGAAGATAGTTAAGGCTCACAAGGTTTTTCTCTAATAGGATAAAATGAATTCAAATAAAGAACGAGTGTTGAAATACTATAATCAGGAGCTAGAAGAAGCCAAGGCAGCGTATCAAGTGATGGCTTGGGAAAAATGTTTTTTCCATCTTGAGCGTGCCCATATATTAGGTCAACGTTTTATCATTCCCCATACCGTCACTCATATTAGGATGTTTAGGGTCGGCCTTCATAGGAAAGACTTTAAGGAAATTGTTGGTCAGCTCTTTAGAATTGTTACGGGTGTTATTGGATCAGCGATAGGTGTTTTACCTTATGGGAACACAGGAGGAAGCAACGTCAATCCGTTTAAGCGAATGGAGTTGCCTGAAGATTTCAAAAAACTGCTCAAGTGATCAACTCAAAGGAGGAAAGATTTAGCTGCTAAATCTGACCTTAAAAAAGTGTGCAATAATTCCCATTGTGGGTAACTCTATTAGCGGCCCGATTACCAAAGCTAGCGCTATTAAGGGTTTGTCAGGGAAAGCGGTCACGGCGATTGCCAAGGCAAGCGGGGAGTTGCGGGCCAATGTTGCAAATGAAAAGCCTACGGAAGCAGATTTTTCAATCTTGGCTATCCGACAAACATTTAAGCTAAAGATCAAATTAAAAAGATAAAATGTTAAAAGCGGCGGGACTAGCAAAAGAGTCGACTTGGGATTCGCCAATATCGCTTCTCCTTGAGAAGAAAACATCGCGATAATGGCGAAACACAAAAAGATAGATTGTCCCGGCAAGATAAAGGGTAAAAATTTATTTTCGAACCAGTCCTCACTTTTGAATATATAAGCCAGTTTTCTAATTAAAAGTGATAGAGCAAAGGGAATTATTAAAACCAAGGTTATGCTTTTAACCAATATTCCTAGTTCTATAGAAATGAGTTTCCCCACAAAAATCAGAAGGTAAACAGGCAGTAGAAGCAGTTGCAGGAGAAGGTGCCATGGCAGCAGGGCCGCCGCTTGGGACGTCTTTCCTCCCGCTAATTGGGTAAAGACAAGGTACCAGTCCGTACACGGAGTGATGAGCAGCATCAGGAAACCAACTCTTAGATCAGGATGCCCGCCCAGAAAGATATCGCCAAGAATCCAGGCAAACAAGGGAGTCCAGAGAAAATTTATTCCTAAACTTAGTCCTGAAAAACGAAAATTTGAAAAGGCCTTTCGCATATCCTTAAAGGGAACATGTAGAAAAACAACCGTTAGCATTAACATCAAAAAAGGAACGATAAACTTGTCCCCATTTTGTGAAAACCATTTTATTTGGCCTAGTGCTAGCCCCAGACCGGCGGAGAATAAAATGAAAAGAATTTGCAGTTTATCAAAGAGTCCCATGGAAAGAGTTTTTAACACCCTCTAGTAGGCTTGTCATTCTTGACTTGTTAGCTTGTACGTTCTATTGTTTGGCGATTCAAACTTCTCGGAGCCCTTGCTATGAAACGCTTACATATTATAGCTTTTTTATTCCTTTCTCTACTACCTGCTATCGGGAGTGATAGTAGAAATGAGCTTGCTGTCCACTTGCTGAGTTATCTGTCACAAGATTATGGAGAGGCAGTTTCCGAGGGTGAGATAATCAGCCAAGGAGAATATGACGAGCAAATTGAGTTTATAAATGAAGTTTCTAGAATCTCAAAGAATGGGAGTTATAAGCAAGAATTATCTTCTCAAATTCAGAGCCTTAAAGAAATGATTGAAGCCAAAGCTTCTGTGAAAGAAGTTTCAAATCAAGCAAATGAAATCAAATTCAATATTATAAAGGCTTTTAATATTGCCACCTTTCCTAGAGGGGGGCTAGATCTGGCGAAAGCGAAAAAAATATACGCTCAGAGCTGTGTGGGATGTCATGGCTCGACGGGGGCTGGCGATGGACCTTTGGGAAAGGGGTTGGAACCAAGTCCAACAAACTTTCAAGGCCTGAATAGAATGCAAAATATTTCTCCCTTTCAGGCTTATAATACTATTACTTTAGGCGTGGATGGAACTGGTATGGCAGGCTACTCTTTTCTTTCGGACGAGGAAAGATGGTCTCTTGCTTTTTATGTTTCAACCTTTAGGTATCAAGGAAAAAAGGTTCAAGAAAATTATGATGTTCCTCTAGAGGACTTGGCCTCTTTGACGGATATTGAGCTGCTTCAGAAATATAATATTACGGAAGATGAAAAAACTTTATTCTTGGCCAGTGTAAGAAATATTGCTGACAATTTTCCTCCTGAAGGGCCAACCAAAAGAAGTGGCAACGAATATTTAGAAATTGCAAAAAACAAATTAAACGAAAGCTATGACTTGTTTAAAAAGGGCATGTTTCAAGATGCTAAGGACAAATCGTTAGAGTCGTATTTAAAAGGTATTGAGCCAATTGAGGGATATTTGAAAGTAAGCGGGAACTCCCTTGTCTTTTCGCTGGAACAAAGTATGGCAAATTATAGAAGCTTGCTTAATAAATCCTCTAAAGCGGGTGTAGTTGAAAAACAATATCGCGAAGTTCTGACGTTATTTGATAAAGCCGAAAGGGTTATTTCTTCTGATACTTCATTTGTGGCCTCCGCGTTGCTTTCCTTTGGAATTGTCGCGAGGGAGGCCTTGGAGGCAGGGCTGATTCTCTTGCTTCTTTTGGGAATGGTCAAAAAGTTCGGCTCTTCTTCCACCTTAAAATGGGTTCATGGCGGCTGGATCGGCGCCATAGTAATGGGTGTCGGACTTTACTTTTTAATGGACATGATTGTTGGATTAGGAGGCTATGCCGTGGAATCCATAGAGGCATGGGTTGCCTTATTTGCATCTCTCATGCTTTTCTATGTGGGCTTTTGGTTTCATCGAAACTCGAATATCGAACAGATGAAGGAAAACATTAAAAGTAGCGTTAAAAGCTCTTTGGTAGATAACAAGAAAACAACTTTATTGTTAATCGCCTTTTTCTCGGTGTTTAGAGAAATATTTGAAACTCTGTTGTTTATGAAAATTTTAGTGTTCGATGGACATGGAAAAGTGGCAATTGGGGCTGGGGCTATGGGCGCCATTGCAATCGCGGGCGTATTAATCGTTTTAATTTCTCGGTTCTCAATGAAAATAAATTTGCGACCTTTGTTTAAAGGATCAACTTTTCTCATCTTAACTCTTTCTGTTGTTTTTCTGGGAAAAGCATTGGAGGCTTTCCAGAAAGTAGGTATTCTTGATCAAACACAAATAAAAGGAATTGCTTTATCTTTACTTGGCTATAACTCTACTTTGGAAGTATTAGTCGGGCAGTTGTTTTTAGTCCTATCGATTTTAGGAGTTGTTTTTTACCTTAGAAGAACCGAAGCTTTGGTTAAGGCGCCAAGCGGGAATGATCAATGAAACGCAGCATTGTTCACATTAAGAAAATGGACTGCCCCTCTGAAAGCAAGATGATTGAATCTCTTTTTGAAAGGGAGGAGGGCGTTAAACAAATTAACTTCGACTTCGGAAAACGAGAGGCAACCTTTTACCATGAAGTTAAGTGCTCTTTTGTTTTGGAAAAGCTAAGTTCCATTGGACTTAAAGGGGAATTGAAAGAATCGGAGGAGGTTTCCGACTCTGAGATTGTCGTGGAAGAATCGCAAGTTGAAGCAAAAACTTTGAAGATTTTGCTTGGCATCAACTTCGGAATGTTTGTGGTTGAGATTACCCTAGGGATAATTGCAGAATCAACTGGGTTATTGGCCGATGGTCTGGATATGTTCGCAGATTCCCTAGTTTATGGGGTGAGCTTGTTCGCTGTTGGCAAGAGTTTGAGCCTTAAAAACAAAGCGGCGTTTTTTAGCGGAACTGCACAAGTCTTACTGGCGCTTTTTATCCTTTTTGAAACGGTTAGGCGCTTTATAACTGGCAGTGAACCACTTTCAGATTTTATGATAATTGTTTCAGTTGTCGCTTTAGCTGCCAATATTACATGCTTGGCCTTAATTCACAAACATAGAAAGGGGGAGGTTCATATGCAAGCAAGCTGGATCTTCTCCGCAAACGATGTACTTGCCAATATCGGTGTCTTGATAGCTGGGGTACTCGTTTGTTTTACCAATTCTAATCTTCCTGATCTAATTATTGGCGCCATGATTTCTATTATCATTATCAGAGGTGGAATTAATATTATTAAGTTATCCAAGGCTTAAAAAGTCTTTTCTACCAATAATAAAACAAAAATTGACACTGTACCATGGTACGGGGTTTATACTCCTTCTATGGAAGCAGAAAATATCACCATTGGAAAACTAGCCCAACTAGCCGAAGTCGGAGTGGAAACCATTCGTTTTTATGAGCGCAAAGGGCTGATAAAACAACCAGCTAAAAGACGAGGCTTTCGCTATTATCCTCCTGAATTCATCACTCGTATTAAGTTCATCAAGCGTTCTCAGGAGCTCGGGTTCACCTTGAAGGAATCCCAAGAGTTGCTTGAGTTAAGAGTGAGAAGCCAAGCTAAGTGTGAGGATGTTTTGGTCAAAACAGAAGCAAAAATTCAAGAAATAGACGCAAAGATTAGAGATTTGAAGAACATGAAGAAGTCTTTGAAAAAATTGGCTGATTGTTGCGAAAATAGGGAAATTCCTTTGAGTGAATGTCCTATATTAGAATGTTTTTAATTTAGCACTATGTAGGGAGGGAGAATGAGCGTTCGTATCGTCATTAATGGTTTTGGAAGAATGGGAAAACTTGCTCTAAGGGCCGGCTTTGATCATCCCGACTATGAGATTGTTCACATTAACGATCCTGCCGGAGATTCAGCGGCGGCGGCTCATTTGGCAAAGTTCGATTCCGTTCATGGTAGGTGGGACAAAGATGTTTCATGCTCCGCTTCCGACAGTTTTGAAGTGAACGGAAAGAAAATCGGCTGGAGTTCTCTCTCAAAGATAGAGGAGCTGCCTTGGAAGGACACTAGAGCGGATTTAGTCTTGGATTGCAGCGGCAAATTCAAAACAAAAAAACAACTTGAGACTTATTTCGAAGTGGGCATAAAGAAAGTCGTCACTTCCACCCCCGTAAAGGATGAAAGAGCTTTTGACATCGTTATGGGCATCAACGATCACCTTTACGATCCAGGCGCAAACCATCTGGTCACTGCGGCTTCATGCACCACCAACGCTCTCGCTCCCGTTGTCAAAACTATAAATGAGAGCTTGGGGATAAAGCACGGAACTGTCACCACCATTCACGATGTGACCAACACGCAAACCATTATAGACAAATTTCACAAAGACCTGAGAAGGGCTCGCTCAAGCTCCACGTCTTTGATTCCCACGACCAGCGGCTCTTCCAAGGCGATTGTGAAGATTTTTCCCGAGCTTAAGGGCAGACTTGAAAGCATGGCGATCAGAGTACCAATGCAAAACAGCTCTATCATTGATTGCGTTTTCGAGGTGAATCGAAAAACCAGCAAAGAGGAAGTTAACGAGATATTGAAGACGGCGGCGCAAGGAGAGCTTCAAAAAATCTTTGGCTATGAAACAACGCCTCTTGTATCCGCTGATTACCAAGGGGACGCGAGATCCTCCGTGGTTGATAGCCTGCTGACTTCGGTGGTGAACGACACTCAGGTGAAAATAATCGCTTGGTACGACAATGAGTGGGGCTATGTCTCTCGAATGATGGAACTTGTGGGCAAAGTCGCCTCAAGCTTGAAGTAGAGAGCCCTCAATGGGAAGCGGCAAAACTTTTCTTGGGATAACCTTTTCTTATTTGGGTTTTTCCGTTACTGACGGAGCTTTGCGAATCCTTACGGTTCTTTATTTTCACAATCTTGGCTTTTCTCCGTTTCAAATCGCGGCCCTTTTTCTTTTGTATGAAATAGCAGGGATATTCACCAATTTTATCGGCGGATGGATAGCCTCCTTGTTGGGGCTGAATTTGACCCTGGTGGGAGGGATGCTGTTGCAGGTTTTTTCCTTGGGGTTGCTAACCGTTGGTAACGAGTATTTGACGGTTCCCTATATCATGATCATTCAGGGCTTTTCAGGTGTCGCCAAAGACTTGGTTAAAATGAGTTCTAAAAGCAGTTTAAAGGTAATCAATTTAAAAGGGGAAGAGACTCAATTGTTCAAATGGGTTTCCGTTTTGACTGGCTCCAAAAACGCGCTTAAAGGCGTGGGTTTTTTACTAGGCGGAATCATGTTGACCTATTTGGGGTTTCAAGACTCTATGGCCTTGATGGCGGCGACTCTGTTTCTACTGACCCTGTTCACTTTTTTTAGCGTTCCCAAGAATCTTGGCAAAGTTAAAAAGAAAACCACCTTTAAAAGTCTCTTTTCAAAATCCAGAAATCTCAACATCCTTTCAATGGCCAGATTCTTCTTGTTTGGATCAAGAGACATCTGGTTTGTCATTGGGCTTCCGGTTTACCTTCAAATGAGCCTAGGCTGGAGTCATAGTTTTGTCGGAGGGCTTTTGGCCTTCTGGGTGATTGGATATGGAATCGCTCAAACCTTGGTTCCAAGGTTTATCAAAGAGGAGCAATTGGCGGGGGTCATGGGAGGGAAGTCAGTCTCATTTTGGACGGGCGCTCTCATCTTGTTTCCAGTTGGAATCGCTCTCCTTTTAAATCGAGGATTCGATGACAAGATCATAGTTTCCGCAGGGCTTTTACTGTTTGGCATTTTTTTCGCGGTAAACTCCATCATCCATTCATACATGGTTCTTGCTCTTAGCAAGAGCGAGCATGTTTCAACCGATGTCGGCTTTTATTACATGGCTAACGCTTGGGGGAGGCTTGTTGGCACTCTTCTTTCAGGATGGGTGTATCAAGCGTATGGTTTTACCGCTTGTCTTTGGTGGTCAGCAGCTTTTTTGGCGGTGGCGGCTCTTATTTCTTTGAAGCTTCCCTCGGATTATGACAGTTGACTGGTGCCATACTAGCCTCTGGTAATGTTTTGAAGCATTGGCATGATGGCTCTTAGCTTAAAAAGGCTTCAAGCTCATGCTTCCAATAATAACCATTCCCAGCTTCAACAATGGATACATCCTCAATGAGGGAGTCTAGGTATTCTCCTTTGGCCACATCCCAAGCAATAGGATCAAGGTTTTTGATAGCCGTGGAAACGTCAGACTTGATAAAGCCTATTTGAACTTCTGTCCCGTAACAATCCTCAATCATCTGCTCAAAAGAATCATCTAGGTCAATCGCTTCTAGTTCTTCTTCGAGGATGCTTTCAACAATCCACTCTGTACCATACTCAACTCCTACGCCATCAAGATGGCGCATAAGATCGTCGCTTCCACAGTCTTCGCAACGGCCATTTGGGCAAAGTTGATAGCACATATAACAAAATGGCGTGGTTCGTTCAAAAGCAAGTTCTGTGAGTTTATTTTTTATTTCTTCTACGTTCATTTTTAACTCCTTGTCGTAATTTTTTTTTGATGGGAACAAAAAGAAATGAAGTCGAGCGGATTTCAAGAAGAATCTCGGAGGGATTCCCTCTGGGAGACCGTGATTGTTCTTGAAATTCAAGGGAGCGAAATGAAATTGTAAGTGGACATAATAAAAATTAAAGTCAGAGGAGTTTGCGTAGAGAAAGCCACAAACTCCAATTGGAATTGAATCTTACATCTTAAGATGACATGCTCTGCAACATCGGCATGATGGCCCTAAGTTTGTTTTCGTCCATCTCGGCTAAAATTGATTGACACTGCTCGATCATTTCATGGCGAAGAGGGGAGACTTTTAGGAGTTGGTAGAACAGCTCCATTGTGAAGCCATATGTTCCTACAATGTGCCGAAGCTTCTTGTCTGTGAGTGTGACACGGCCATTTTCAATGAAGCCAATGGCGTTTTTCCCATAACCACAAAGGCGACTTGCGCAGTATTGGTCAATCCCTTTTTGAAGCCTAAGCTCTTTTAAAACTTTGCACTCTCGGGTAACTCTGCGATGACAAAAACGGCGGTTTTTACGCTTCTCCGTGGTAATTTTCTTCCTTATTGAGTTTGCGTCCGTCGGAGCCTTCAACTTCCCCGAACGAAGCTCTTCAACTTCTCGATTGGAGAAGCCGTATTTTTTTTGGAACTCTTTGAACTTTTCAGAAGTGATAGGGCCACGGCCATTTTCAAGCTTCTCGATATATTTAAACGAGAACTCGAATAAAAGGGCCGCTTGCTGCCTGGTTAATCTTCTGAGAAGCCTCATCTTTTTTAAGATGATGGCATTGTCTGAAATATACTCAGGACTTGAATTTTCTATCTCTGCATTTTGCATAAGTGTTTCTCCTTGTGAATTTAAAAAAGGTTAAGAGGTAGCCTTTTGGAGCAAGTGTTGCCTTGCTGAAAAAAGCTAAGGATTTAAATCATTTGTGGAAATCTGTGCCTCGAAATACAAGCACACGCTTGTCGGCGCTACCAATTGATTTTGGTGGCAAGCTTTTGGCAAGTGGTTAATGAAAGATGGGGAAATTTGTAGAAATATAAAAAATCAGTTTATAAACAGTCCTAATTATTACAATTAGTTAGAAATACTAGGAATTTTGGGTTTTGGTCAAAACTTGGGCTCATGACTCTTGATGGTGTGTTCTCCGCGTCAAAAGAAATAAGACAGGCATAGAAATCCTCAGGTTATAATTTGGTTGCGACACTAAA
>PBFR01000006.1 GCA_002718735.1 Halobacteriovoraceae bacterium
AAGATCATTCATTTCATGAGAAGCTAAGTCTTCACCCTGATAGAAAAAAGAAAGCACAAAAGCCTAAAAAGAAAGTCAGCATGAGTAAAAAAGCAAGAAGAAGAAGAAGTTTTAGAGGATAAAAAAAAGGCCCTATTGTGATCTGTACCCCATTAGTGGGACCTAAAATAAAAAAGCCTCATCTGTGATAAGATGAGGCTTCAATTTTTAGGAGTACAGATATGCATGATTTTTCTGACTATCAAAGACGGAAACTTCTCCAGAATCAGCACATTAAAAACGTTTCAGAGAAACAAGTCGTTTTTCATCCTCAATTTAAAGCCAAATCCGTAGAAGACTATCTCGCAGGGCTAAACCCAAAGGAAATCTTTGAAAAGGCCAACATTAATCTTAAGTGGTTTTCTCGCGACTACCCGAAATCATGTTTAAAGAAGTGGAAGAAGAAGTACCTCGAAGAAGGTAGAGATTCGCTATTTGAGGAAAGAAGAGGCACCGGTACAGGTGGTGGACGACCTAAAAATGAGAAACTCTCAGAGTTAACCTATGAGGAACTCTTGGCAGTAATAGAGGTGCAGAAAGGAGTAATCGAAGATCTAAAAAAGAAGAAGGCCTTAACGAAAAAGAATTCTTAATACCAAGAATCGTTAAGGCCTTAAGCAAGTGCGGTGTTAGGCAGAAGGCATTACTCAAACACTTTGCAGTGCCTAAAAGCTCTTTTTATAGGCAATCTAAGCTTCGTAAAGACCAAGACGAAGCCGACTTCAAGCTAATAAACAAAGTCTTTCTTAAAAATAAAGAGAAGGTCGGAATAAGACAGATAAAGATGATCTTGGAGCGAGATCACCAAGTTTTAATGAACAAAAAGAAAATTGCTAGGATAAAAAGAAAGTTCAACTTAAACACCAAGATTAGGCGAAAAAATAAGTATAAACTGTTTGTGAAGAAGAACCAGGAGCACAAGACCTGTCCGAATCTATTGAATAGAAATTTCAAACAAACCAGACCTAATACTGTTTACTCAATAGATATAACCCAGATGAGTTATGGCCATAAAAGATTGTATCTTGCTGCAGTAAAGGACTTGTGCACTAAGGAGATTGTTGGAAAGGCAACGTCTAATCGAATAGACATAAGACTATCTAATATGGCATTGGATCGTGCTTTAGCTAAATTATCCTCAAAAGAAAGAAGAGGGTTGATGGTGCACTCAGATCAGGGCTTTCACTTTACTCACTTCTCCTTTAGGAAAAAGCTGAGTGATAATGGCATAAAGCAATCAATGTCAAGAAAAGGCAACTGCATTGACAACGCTCCAATAGAGAGCTTCTTTGGGCATATTAAAGATTTAATAGACTTGAAAAGATGTAAAACTTACGAGGATCTTGAGTTGGAAGTGACAAAGCAAATTAATTACTATAATCACAGGCGACCACAGACTGGTCTAAAAAAAATGCCTCCGAGTGAATTTCGAAGGCATTTAAAAGTAGGGCCTCTTTAATAATCGGTACCATTTTTGGGGTACAGATCATTTCTAGGGCCTATATTGAAGTAAGTTAAATTGTTGTTCTTCCTAGTTACAACTCCAGTTCCACCAATTGTCTTTTTTAATGACCTTGGCACCAGTAATATTTGGACGAGTTCCAAATACATCAACCTTGGTGCAAGTTGGAGCTGAATATAGTGGTAGAAACTTNACNGTTCCATGTTGATCTAATGAAAACTCAAAGCTCTCGTCTTCAGGGTACTCGGAAAAGTCCACTCTAATTTTCTTCATTACAGTTTTTGTTTCAATATACTTTCTGTCACAGACTTTATAAGTACAAGTTTTTGGTACTTTTCTGGTATGTGGAAAGCATCTTGGGGCCGGTCTTGCAATAGTTGCTCTCGCCACTCCACCTCTTGGGACTGGCATGGCTGGACGCCCAACTCTAGTCCTATTGGGATATACATGCGGTCTTGGAAGATGAGCTCTACCATTTCCTCTATAGCGAGGACCTCTGTCCAAACTACCACAGTGATCTACAACATATTCATAGCCACATCTTTCGCCATTTGGCCTGCTCTCTAAACGATCAAAGCCCGGTACACACATAACCACATCAGTGGGGACTGGCACGGTTAGATCTAGAATTTCAGGAGTATCAATTGTTTTTTCAAGAATAGCAGGGTTGGAATAAAGTTTCACTCTATCATCGTCTAGGATAACGCTATCACTTGCAATAGCATTAACCACAATAAAAAGAGCTCCAATCATCAATTTCATATAAGTTCTCCTAATATAGTAATTGCCCACTACCTTACAGGTAAGAAGCGANCAAAACCATGCACAGTGTAAAAAATGCAAACATTTCTACACNGTGCAAATTAGAACTTACTTTTTACTGCATCTAAATTCGAAAGTTTCACCAGGAGTTGCTTCAAAGGCTATTCTTTCAACGTATTCAGAACCTTCAATGAAAGTGTCTGATTTCAGATTAAGAAAGCCACCCAACATCTCCTCAAAAGCTCTTCTTTCTTCTTCACTGAAGGTGTCGTCCATCTCTAGCTCACCTTTAACACTTGATTTAAGAACGTTTCCATTGCANGTAGCTTTAGCTGTGAAGTGAATAACTCCAGGAAACTCACCAACGTCTTCAGACCACTTTCTAGCAGGGCCGTCAGCAGTCGTGATTTCAGTTTTCTCTTCACCATACTGGTTTACAGTAACGTACTTATAAGTCATTTTTCCGGCCACAACCTTTTGAGTTATAACTAGAGAAGAAGGGACATCTAGGATGTCATCAGTAGTTGGGTCGCCAGAAGTACAGTTAAAATACTCTCCAGCAAGCTGTGGACATGCCATTGCACTGGCACTTAGCAAAGAACCTAGAATTAGAATTGATTTAATCATAATAAANTCTCCTTTATTCAGTTTCCANAAAACAGAAACATTGCAAGTTTCGCAATTGNTATTACGCCAAAGGAGGAACATCAATCCTNAAAAAAATTCCATATAAAATTTATCTATTTCAGGTTTTAGGAAGCGACATGCACAAAAAAAAGCCCCATTTCTGGGGCCCTCATTAAGAAAAACTACTTAACTTACTTTTTTAATTTTAAGGCCTTTCTGAGAAGCGGTCTTCTCAAAATTTTTCACAAGNTCCTCAATTGCGTGGTCAATATAGTTAGCCTCGCTAAAATCCAGGGTAATTGAACCTGCAGAGCGCTCTCTTTCAAGCTCGGAAGCAACCTTTGGAAGGTTTACAAATGAAAAGTTACCCACAAAGTTCAACTTGTGCTCCCCTCCCACTTCATCAGCTTCAATATGTCCGGAATGAGTTTTCCAAAGAAGACGAACTAATGATAAAGCAAAGCCCAGAGCAACTCCGGCCAAAAGGTTAATAAAAACAACACCGGCCACAGTTGAAAGGTAGATAGCAACTTCACCATTTCCATACTGCTTAAAGACCTTAATTGATTTAAAGTCCATTAGCTTGAATCCCGTAAATACAAGGATGGCAGCAAGACCAGCTTTTGGAATGTAGGCCAAAACCATAGGAAACATAAAGAGCATTATTAAAAGCCAAGCACCGTGCATGATGGTAGCACCTTTAGTCTCTCCACCGGCCTCCACATTTGCCGAAGTCCTTACGATNACTCCAGTAAGTGGTAAAGCTCCAACAACGCCAGCAATGGAGTTTCCAATACCTTGTGCTAAAAGCTCTTTGTTATAATCAGATTTATGACCTGTTTTTATTTGATCCACAGCTGTTACGCAAAGAAGAGTTTCAGTCGTAGCAACAAATGCAAGCATCAAAGCAGAAAAGATATAGCTGATTTTAAAACCGTCTAATCGATTCCAAATCATACTATCACCGATAACTCCGGCAAGGTCACCTGGCAGCTCAACTAAAAGGATTTCTAGATTGGCTCCCCAAACGATAAGGCTTGCTGCAACAATAGCAATCAATGGCCCAGGAACTGGATTTTTCACCCTTTGCTTAAACATGTTCCACCCAACGATTAGGCCAATTGTAATGAGACCTAAAAAGCCAGCTTGCATATGTGCTGTTCCACCAACAGTTGGATCAAACACTTTAAAGATGGCCTGAGGAATGGTGATGATATTTTCGAATGCACTTCCCTTTGGAGTGTCATCAACCATTACGTGAAACTGGCTTGCAAAAATAAGCACACCAATACCTGCAAGCATCCCCTTAACAACTGATGGGGAAATAGCTCTAAACAAAGGTCCTGCTTTAAAAAAGGCAAACAACACCTGAAACAAACCGGCCATTAATGTGATTATGGCCAGACCTTCGATACCTTCAGTTTGAACGATATCAAAAACAATAACAGCGAGACCTGCCGCAGGACCACTAACTTGTAGTGGAGATCCAGTGAATGCTCCAATAACAAGTCCGCCAATAATACCGGATAGCAGTCCATAAATTACAGGTACACCACTTGCCATCGCAATCCCCATACANAGGGGAAGTGCCACAAGAAATACAACTAGGGAGGATAGCAGATCCTTATGGAAGTAGTTTTTAAAATAACTTTGCATTAATTAATCTCCTTAAAGACTATTGATTTCTTCAACGACTTTTACGTCGCCATCTTCAATTTGGTATAACCAACCTTGAAGAGAAAGTTCTCCGGCCTTCACCTTCTCCTTAACAAAATCGTAAGAAAGAATGTTTGAAAGTTGGGCCTTGATATTTTCTACAATTACTTGATCAGTACTCATTTTAGCTTCAACAGCCTTTTCTTTTAGCGGCTGCAACCTATCTAAATACTTGGAAATAACAGGTAGTTGATTGCTATCGACTCCATCCATTAGAGCGCCAACCGCCCCACATTTAGTATGTCCACAAACAACAATCTCTTTTACGCCCAATGCCTTAACTGCATATTCTAGTGTTGCGGCATCAGCATCTCCTGATTGCTCACCACTCGCAGGCAAAGTATTCCCTGCATTTCTTACAACAAACAACTCACCAAAGTCAGTGTTCGTCATAGCATTCGGACAAATCCTTGAATCCGAACAAGTAATTAGAAAGGTTTCTGGCGCTTGGCCATTTTTCAACTGCTCCATTTTTTCTTTGGTCGCAGATGTTAGGTTGTTTTTAAACGTAGCGTGTCCTTCAATTGCTTTCATAGAAGCTCTCCTTGTGCTTTTTAAAAGTTTATAAAATGAATGTAACTTGAATAGAAAAGTGTTTACGCCTGTTCGGGCGGTCTCTTAGCGGGCTCTAGATTGATATCTAGAATACTTTCAATGTGGGTTGGAAAAATTGGATNTCCAACTTCTCCATCATAAGACCATGATGAATTTTCCGAAAGTGTCTCTTCAATTTCTTCATATAGAGCATTGGTAAACTGAGCATCTATTACAGAAGGAGCTGATGGAACACCGGACTGCTGTACATCAATAGCATGAGTATCTTCAAATGACGGATTGGTATTAGTGGGAAGCGTGATGAATGTCCCTAAGATAAATACCAACAAAATGGAGATGCATGCTTTCATGGAGGATATGATACCTTCAACCGGAATTCTGATCAACGAAATTTACAAGTTTTTTGTATTGACGGGAATCAAAGAAAGAATAGTAAAAACCATCTAAGTGCCTTATTTTGCCGTTTGACTTGCAAAAGTCACTCTTAACGATGAAATCCCCTCTCTCCTCTTATTCGTATTTGAATTAGGGATAACAATAAATTAGAATAACTTATTAAACTTTTGTTAGACAAAGAGGAAGTATGAGACTGATATTAATGCCTACAATTTTTGTAACATTCCTAGCACAGGCCAATGATGGCCAAACCTTAAAAGAGGCCGGTTACAAACTTCCTCAAACCAAAGATATGGTTTCACACATAGAAAAGTCTAAAATGACATTTAAAAATACCCAGAAATTTTCTAAACGAGAGTATGCTCGATTAACCAATAAATTCAAATATGTTAACTCATGGGAAGATGATTTCAAATTGCCCTCCCCAAATAAGAATGGCTCAACTCAAACAGAGACCGAACTCTCAGATCTTATTAATTTAAAAAAGCAGAGAACAGATTCGGTGATAAATGATATTCAAAATGAAAGAAATATATACGGATTTCGCTTTGGCGCAATTTATGGAAACGACATATTTTTTAATTACGAGATAGATCCAGTGCGAGATTTTCTCCTTGAGTACATTCCAGACTTGGTAACATTAACTTTTAAATTTAAAAATAAGTTCAACCGCGTAAGGCCAAGTTATTTATCGAAACAAATAAAACCGATCATACCAATTCCCGAGCATCCGGCCTATCCAAGTGCACATAGTTCAAAGGCAAATTTTATGGCCATTGTTTTGAGTAACTTCTCTCCTTGTTTGGCTGAGGTTTTTAAAGCTGACGGAAGAAGAATAGCCAAAAATAGAGAGATCGCTGGTGTACATTATGCAAGTGACAGTAAAGCTGGAGCAATATTAGCAAAACAATATTATGACTATATTATGAAAAGTGATAAGACTCGAAAAGAGTTGATGATTGCCAAATCATTTTGGAAGGAGAACTACCATCAATGTCCTTAAGACTTCTCCAACCCTTTTAATGTATCTTTAAAAGCATTCCCCTTGTAGAAATATACATGAAAATGCGTGAGCACACACACAACTCCAAAAAAAGGATGTAAAAAGAAAGCTATAAATGAATGCTTAAGGATAAATAAAATTGCTATCAGTTTTCTNNACTTCTTAAACCATATTAATAATATCGAAAATTGAAGAACAACCACACTTAAACTAATAAAGCGGGCGATGCCAACATCCAGTTCAACTCCCTGAAGAAAACCAATTTTGGGAGTTAAATAAAATTCTATAACCTTACCATTTAGCCAAATACTATCTGTTAACTTATTCACTCCGTTATAGATGTAGATCACTGTCAAATGAGATAACATCAATAAATATCCGCAGGATTTTAGGAAGTCATCTTTTGAGGAATTTCCAATGAATGCCAGAAATAAAGTAAGATTAAATATAAAGACATCCGCTCCATAATTAAATTGAAGATTTAAAATTGAGCTTAAAACAAGACCTAAAAATAAAAATATTCTTTTCTCTGAAAACATAGAGATACCTAGGGTCAAGAAAAGCCCATATAGAAGAAGTCTTNAAACTTGATAACTAAAAGGAGTGGTCGAAAAGTATAAATAATAAGTTTTAATATTAAGTAATTTTTCAAAGTGAAAGATTATTATAAAAACAACACTTAGAATAAATAATAGCCTTTGAACATTTAGTGAATTCCTCCTCCTCACAATTAAACCTCTCTCTCATTTGCCCGTAAGCAGGAAGTTGAATACAAATAAAGAGTCTTTTCCCCCACCCTCATTCTCCTGGCTCCCTCTTCATTTTTAGCTCGNTCCAATACAANGGCCATTTCCCCATCAGACAATNTCGGGCCAACAACATGTAAGTAGGATATGTCCTTTTTATAGTCGAANTTNTCACAGACAAAATCACCTTCATTTTTAAGATGCCCTGTTAAGATTGCCAGCCTTATCGTATCAAACCTTTTATTTATGATTTCGTAGAGTAAGTTGTTAAACTTTTCAATTTTAAGGGGCACTAAGCTTACCCTCTCAAAATNGCCTTCATCATTAATCTCAAAGAGTGACGTATGAAACAATATATTGGACTTAGTGTAAAAACTGAAACGAGCAATTCCCCTATGATAAGAGCTTATTAAACTATAAGCGGATGATATAAACTGATTCTCTCNAAAATGAGACTGAAAATTTAAGGGTGAAATGGAGAATAAAATCAAGTTAAACAAAACAAAGCAGAATACGAATAAATTAAAAAACCTTGTAGAGTTCATGGGCACACTCTTTTAGTCGTAATAAAGAGTCCATCATTTTCCAATATAATTTTGTCTAGAACATCTCCTGAATTTAACTTAAAAGTTTTCTGGCTTGCTCCCTCTCGAAGGATGAGCGTTGTTTTATCTGCATTTTTTATTTTCACAACTCTCGAATATGGACTTAAATAAAACTCTCTCTCCCCCACCTGTTGTCTAAACATAAGATTTCTATGGTCCTTACTTAGATTAAGATACTGAAAAAGCTTGTANTCCTTTCGCCTTGAAATCCTGTTAACTATACGCCCCATCAAGGACGAAANCCCTATAACTCTTAAAAGTAAATAATCCAGAAGGGTAANATCACTTGAGTTGTTGAAACGATAATAGGCAAAAGACGGATTCAATTTTCCTAGCTTTACTCTAAAGTAGAGGTTATCAAAAAAATATCTGCTAATATATCCGAGAACTCCACCTTCATAGTATACATAGGCCTTGGAATCGGCGTTCAGAAAGAAATTACATCCTCTTTGGTAGGCGCGATAAGAAAGTTCAGTATCCTCGCACCTTCTTAGCTCCTCATCAAATCCATTGAGTCCCCTAAAAAGTGAGGCCCGATATATGCACGCTGCAGTATTCACTATAGGCAAGGTTATCTCCACATGGGGAAATGAGCAGACAAAAGTTCCACCGGTGACCTGATCTTTAAGNTTCAACCTGAATTTATCCAGAAATCGTTTTNCAGTTCCAATAGGAATGATCGCACTTGAAGCACACGAATATATTCCTTGCATTTCTTGGATCAAGCTACAGGCCCATTCATCTGATAAGATACAATCAGAGTCCACAAAGGCAATATACTCTCCACGAGCATTTTTAAATCCAAAATTTCGAGAATAGGCCGNACTATGCTTTTCACATGNTAAGAACGTTACGTCTTTAAACCTTTCCTTATATTTTTTAACAAGCTCGTCAATTTTAGAAAGTCCATTAAGAACAACTATGACCTCATATGAGGTTAAATTCTTCTGATCTAAAATTGATTGGATTACCTCTGAAAGATATTTTACCTGGGAGGCTGGCACTATAAAACTTAGTTGAGGCTTATCGTCTTTGCTAGACAAGGATTCTTTGCTCCATTGCAGTTTTTATAAAAGAATCAATATCACTGAAGAGTTTCTCCTCAGAAATACAGTACTTCTCTAAGACCATCCTATGTAACTTTTCAATATCTTCTTTTTTGGATCTGCCTGAGTTTATAATTATATNAAAAAAATAATACGCCAGCCCTCTAACCTCAAAAAGATCCTCAGANGAGGAATCCAGAGAGATAACATATGAAATTGAATTATCCTTATCGTTATTGCATATGAATTCATCTTCATTGAAAGATAAGCTACTCATTGTTTCTATTAAACTTCGCATACGACTCCTCAGTGAGTTTAATCATTTTCATATAAGTGATCCTCCCATGAGCTTGGGGATGCTCGTAAGAGAACTTTTCCTTCTTATACTTTTGTATTTGGTCAAAAGAATTTGCTATATTTTCTTCATTTATTGACCCACGATAAAATGCCGCAAGTTCAGTAAATTTATGAAATGGATACGTTGATAGAACTGAGAAGAGCAAAGGCATAAATATTGCCTTCGAAAGGTTTGAATCAATAGCCTCAACTTTTTTAAAATCTTTGGACAGTTTATCTAAAAGATACTCAATTTTGGCAGTGTTCACTTGTTTTGCATCAATATCTTGAAGATATTCTTTTCTAGCTGAGTCAAGCTCACTTATTATCTTGTTACAGCTCATTATAACTTCATCTAAAGATTTAATTTCTGTGTCAGAATAGTTTTTATACTTTTTTAGAAGATAAAGGATATCTACAGCTTTTTGGTCACGATCTAAAGAATCCAAAAATTTATTCTTATAATCTAAAAAGCGAATATCAATATTAAGTTCATATAATGAATTTAGCATTATCATGACTTGGTTATTATAGACTGTTGGGCAAATTAACAACTGAGGTGTCTCAAATTCATGTTCTTTTAAATACGCCAGCTCAAAATCTACAGAGTTCCAATCTCCCGGCCTTTATTTTACATCTAAACTTTTCACTCAAAAAAAACTTAAACTCTCTTTTATGTATAACCTTAAACCCCTTATAGGACGAAATATTGGTTTCTGCCCCCCTGGCCTTGTCAAGGACTTGGGTAATCATAAAAAAGTCATACAGCAAATCTTCTAAAGCTAACTCTGGAATCTGGCTTTGAACCTCACACCTAAACCTATTATTTTCCTCTAGAGGTAAATACTCATCTGGAGTTTTCCACCAGAATTGCCTTGCAGGATCCTCCATCACAAAACTAAAAAAATAAGGGATATCCCCTCTTTCTAATTGCTCACTTTCTTCATTTAGAAAATAATCTACTTTTTTACCNCCAACATGTGGCAGNTAGACTCTTGTATCGCGAAAAACAACCCGACTAATACACTGGTGTCCTTCTGCATCGCCTAGAAAGGCTGCTTCGAGTTGGGACTTATTAGAAAGNTAAATGTTTAGGTACTTATGATACCCAAACATTAGCTTCACGCTAAAGTCCGCGTCGGGGTACTTGCCAAGATAATCAAGAAGCAAAGAAATTCCCGAACAGCATTTAAGATGCTTTTTATCTGCAGATACCAGGCCCATTTGAGTGAAGCTGAACTTTTGATAAAATACTTCAAGATCAACAGGTGCAAAAATCACACTATTCTCATACTCGCCAAACAGGATGTTATTTTTGTGCAAGTCCCCCACTCCTAAAAAGTTCATAAGAGCTAGGACTCCCCCGATTTGTTCAACTTCTACATCTGATAATTGCCGTGAAAGGGGTGATAAGCTTAAAAATTTGCATTCTCGTTTTTCTAAAGACAGCTCAAAGTTAGACGAAACCTTAAACTTTGGGAGTAGCTTCAAAGAACCATCAGTTATTTCATCCAAAGCTTTTCTGAAGTCACTCTCTGGAGAATAAACCTTAAATTCACAAAACAGTGAACGGTGTCGATAGAGAATATTTTCTTCAACCACACCCTTTCGCTTAAAATTATGAGTGTCGGAGTCAAACTTGGACCCTATGTTGTACATAACGTAGTCAAAGGTCCACACATGAAAGTCGTCATACAAGCGACAGATTCAGCCGNAGCAAAAGCACTAAGTTCATCTTGGTCGGGAAGTTCAAGTTCAAGTTTTGATATACCTCCAAACTCATAAGCTTCGGGCAATAAATCTTTNAAACCATTATCCATAAACAAACCTTAGATTTTGTAGCGAAATATTCGCCTGCGACTTTTTTAGCGACAAAAAACATNTCTTCACAGTCAATTATACGCCAATACTGGCACACAAGTATTTAACATTTGATAAACCCAAACCGGACAAAGTCAGGCTAAACNATTGAAATATTGAAATTAATTTTTAATTTAGGTAAAAAAAAAGCCCCTGGGGTTAACAGGGGCCTAGATATATCGGTTTAATGATAAATTTGGTTGCGGGAGCAGGATTCGAACCTACGACCTTCGGGTTATGAGCCCGACGAGCTACCAGACTGCTCCATCCCGCGCTAATTCTTAAGACGTTTAAGGTTATAAGCTATTATAATTTCTTTGTCTAGCTTTAATTATTTGCTCTAAACAAAAAAAAAGTTAATCGCTCAATCATAAATGCCTAAATTTACGAAGCCTTTGTTCGATAAGACTCTTAGAACATGAATTGTGAAAGTTTGGAGCACGCAATGAAAAGTAAAAAAACAACTCAACCTCTTAATATTACAGTAGATGCAACGGAGCTGAGCGCACCTCAACAACGTGTACTCAAAACTGTCACCAACCTTATGGCACATGTCATGACAACTGATGAAGAGTCAGAATACTTCGATTCCAGCTCTGAACTTATGAAGTTAGTTGCGGGAGCAATTAAGCAGGCCAATTTCACATCAATATGGAGAGAGAATGAGGAAATTCCCTACTCCACTCAGGCCTTAGAATTTTGTTTAGATAACTTAAGCGATGAAATTCAAACACAAGATATTGTCCGTTACGATAACTAATTAGACTTACAGACTTCACAAATAAAAAAGCTCGCCTAAGCGAGCTTTTTCTTTTTATTTCTGTGTTTTTTTCTGAGCACTTATAGCTTTTGTCTTTTTTATATTATCCAAAGTTTCAAAGTAAATTTCTTTTCTAAACTTGGTAAAGTCCTTCGAGTCGGCGATAGTCGCGTTTTTTTGCTTTTTAGAACTTTTCTTAACATCAACAGATCGCTTTTGAGAGACATAAACCTCGGCGTTGGCACGCTTACTTCCATCTTTGTTGATTCCGATTTTTTTAAGAAGCTCTGCTTTAGTGATGTATTCCCATCTTCCAGGCTGCAGGCCATCGATCGATAGGTTTCCAATCGCCACTCTTCTTAGCTTATCGATTGTCACACCAGCGGCCTCACAAATCCTTCTAATTTCTCGATTCTTACCTTCATTTAGTCTAAACTCCAGCCATGTTTTTTGAGGAAGTTGCTCCAAAACACGGACTGATTTTGGCTTTAGAATCCCATCGTGGGAGACAATCCCCGCCTTCAGTTTATTGAGAAGCATTTCATTTACTCTGCCAAATACCTTAACTTCATAAACCTTTGTTACTTCAAACTTTGGGTGCATAATCATGTTGGCCATGTCCCCATCATTAGTCATCAGAAGGAGTCCTTCAGACAGATAATCCAATCTTCCCACAGGAAAGACTCTCTGCTTAATTGGAATAAGATCCATCACAGTTTTTCTTCCTTCTGGATCTGATAGAGTTGTCATGTAACTTCTAGGTTTATTAAGAGCGATATAAATATGGTCAACACTTAGAAGGTCGATCATCTCTCCATCAACCATCACAACATCGCCTTCCAGCGAAACTTTGGTGCCTAGTTCTTTTACGACCTTGTCGTTAACTTTAACTCGCCCCTGTACAATTAAATCTTCGGCTTTTCTTCTAGAGGTTACACCGCAGTCTGCAATGTATTTTTGCAATCGAATAGATTGTGATTTCATGGCTTCATCCTTTATCTGCCTCACGGCTGTTAGTATTATAGGAAGTGTTTATGCTACACACTGCTATTGAAGTCAACAGTGTTTGAATTTAATGCCTGCCGAAGCAGGCCTAAGTTATTCTTTTTCTGTTAGGAAATCGATATCTAAGTCTAAATCTTCAGGATTAATGCCTGATAGATCTATTTTTTCCACAGAATCTTCTTCGGCTTCGGCCTCAACATCAGCCTCTTCAGAAGACCCCATTAGGTCATCAAATGCCGCATCAAGTGCATCAGATAGCTCTTGTGCTTCAAAGTTAAGCTCTTGACCACCTTCAGGTTCGTCAAACGAGATTGGAGAATTAAGCTCAACCGCTTCTTCCGAGTAATCCTCGTCAATAGTCGACAGCTCACTCATGGCCTCTTCTGCCTGAAGATTGGTTTCTTCAAGGCTAGTCTCTAGATCAACAATATCTGAGTCATCAAAGTCCTCTTCCAACACCAACTCAGATTTAGGCAACTCACTAAAGTCAAACTCCTCATCGTCCAGTTTAGGTACATTGAAAAGCTCATCAGAAGTGGTTGGGTTAACTGTTTTTGGCTCAATGATATTGGTGATTAGTTCAGAGACAATTGATGCTTTATTTTGCTCAACCACCTGCGCTTTGCTCACATATTCTTCAAGAAGATCAAAGGCCGATTTTTTCTCAACCCCTTCTTCTGTAGATCTTTTCTTGTCCATATCAATAAGTGACTTAGTGAAAATAGTATCTGAAGCGATTTCTTTAATAGAGTTGCTAAGCTCATCCAACTCTTCAAGCTCATCAAAGTCAAACTTAGCCTTTTCTCCAGTTTGAACAATGCTCTTAATCTCATTAATTGATGCAACATCAGATGCCGATGCAAGTTCGTTTAACTCAGACTCACTTGGAAGTTCTGTGATCTCATTAAGATTAAAAACTTCCAGAAATTCATTTGAAGTGCCATATAATGATGGCCTTCCCATTTCTTCAGAGCGTCCAGTAATTCTAACGAGCCTTTTATCCATAAGCTGTCGAACAATGTGGGAGCTATCTACACCTCTGATGGATTCAATTGCTGTTTTAGAGATTGGTTGCTTGTAAGCGATGATTGCTAAAACTTCCAAAGCAGTTGGACTCAACTGCATTGAAGAAACTTTAAACATGTTCTTAACGATATTAGAATAGGTTGCTTTAGTTCTAAATTGGTACCCTTGTGCAACCTCCATAAGGCGAATCCCATGATGTTTGGACTCGTATTCTTCTTGAAGTCTTGCAATTGATTCGTGAACGACTCTTAGAGGCAAATCTGTATCAATTTGAGTTTTTATCTTTTGAAGCGTAACCGGCTTATCACTCATAAAAATGATCGTTTCAATTGCTCCACACAAAGTCTCATGATTAAGACCTGTTCTAGCTTGCCACAACTTGTCCTCTTGCTCCTTCTCATTAAAGAAGTCCAAATCGAGGCTAAATTCCTCTTTAGTAAAGTCCCAAGAATAATCAATTACGTTCATACCAATCCCACCTACTGAGGCGCCGTCTCAGGCGCGCTTCCAACAATATCTTCGTCTGTTATTTCTTCTTTCTCATCCTCTGGGTCAAACCCATCGGCTGTTTCTACATCGAATGAGTCAAGGCTATTTATAACCTCAACATAAATGTCCCCGTCATGCTCATTTTGAAAAACATCAAGCTTGTTAAGTCTTGCAAGCTCCAACAAGGATATAAAAGTGATGACGATCTCATCACGGTTTTCCTGAGTATTTAATAGTTGGGTCAAAGTGGTTTTGGCCCCAACTTCCAATCTATTTTTAAGCTCGGTAAGTTTTTCTTTAATAGAGAGCCTATCCCTTTTTACAACCGTATATTTTCTCTTCTCTCTTCTGAGAAAATCCACCATAACTTCCGTTAAGGAATCCAGTGACATCGGAGTAAGAATGGAATTTTGGATCGCTTTTCTATCAATTTTAGGCTTTACGAATATGTCTTCATCTCTTCTAGGAAGAGTCCAAAGCTTCTCACCAAGCTTTTGAAACTTCTGAAGTTCTTCAAGTTTTTCAATAAGCTGCGCTTTGGTGGTGATTTCTAAATCACCTTCTTCGATTTTGATCTTTTGGTCTTCTTCTTGAGTGACAGTCTGAGACTTAATAAAAAGAAGAGAGGCCGCCATGTAGAGATACTCTCCGGCGACATCAAAGTTCACGTCTTGAAGCTTTTTCAGATAGTCTAAGTATTGCTGAGTTATTTGATTGATATCCAAGTCTTTGATGTCGACTTCTTCTCTTTGAATCAAGTGCAATAGTAGACCCAGCGGTCCATCAAATTTGTCCAATTTGACTTGGATGTTGTTCTCAATCATGTCGTGTGTGTCTCTCTCTAATATTTAATTAGCTAAAAAGCTGCAAAAAATAATATGTTATGCTTTGTCCTATTTGAGTCAAAGGTCCCAACACTCTTCCTAAGGTTGAAACGCCCATCATACTAAGCCCTATGATCACTAAAAATATCATTGGTGTATATCTGGCCAACTCTTCATACTTTCTAAGAGCGCTTCCCTTTAAAAAAGAGGCTACCATCTTCGAGCCATCCAAAGGAGGCAATGGAATCAGGTTAAAAAACGCTAATAGGAAATTTATGAATATGGAGTAGCTAAGCATTTGCAAAATTACAGCGTAATACGAAAAACCTTGAGAAACTTGAGTCGCCACAAAAGCATAAATAAATGCTGAAAGAGTTCCCAAGATCAAGTTTGCGCCAGGTCCAGCAAAACTAACCCAGAACATCGCCTTGCGATGGTCCTTAAAGTTTCTGCTATCCACAGGAACAGGCCTGGCCCAACCAATAACGGCCCATCCAAGAACAACTCCAATTAAAGGAAAAACAATTGTTCCCATTGGATCCACATGAGCGGCAGGGTTAAAAGTAAGCCTCCCCTCTCTTTCCGCTGTGGTGTCACCAAATCTTTTGGCCATATAACCATGTGCCCATTCGTGAAACACTATGGCCAATAAAAAGCCAGGTGCGGATTGAGCGATTGTAAAAAGGATTCTTTGTACGTCCATAAGCAGATTTAATATCAAATTGCGCACTATGACGCAATCATTGGCCGAGTTTTTCTCTTTTCATGCTCTAGCCGATATCCCATAATAAAAACAGTATGATAAAGAAAAAGATTCAAACGATTTTATTTTTTCGCAACGCAAATAAACAAAAGACATTTTTGCTCTTGCGTACGAACCAGCGCAGAAAAAACTTCTGGCAAAACATAACAGGCTCCCTAGATGAAGGGGAATCCTTTGAATCTGCTGCCATACGAGAGGCCCAAGAAGAAACTGGTTTAATAAAATCAAACATCCAAAATACTTCGGACCTTGATTTAAGTTTTGAATTCTTCGATCAATGGAAAGAAGACGTTCTTGAGAAATGTTTTGCAATCGAAGTAAAAGATCAATTTCCGATACAAATAGATACATCGGAGCATGACCAATTTAAATGGGTTCATGAAGATGAAATAAATAGAGACATCGTTAAATTTGAATCCAACTGGAAGGCCCTGGAAAAGGCGAAGACCAATTTATGAAGCTGCTCCTTGCAATACTAATGATTCACACATGCTCTTATGCTCAAGACTTTGAGAACGTGGCCATTGATGAACTCGTTGATAGAGAAAAGAAAATTATAGATTCAATAGTTGAAAACGAACTAAAGGACAGAAAGAACCTTCCAAAAGAAGTTGTGATTGTTCAGCTTTCAGATATTTTAAAGTCCCCCACCCAAACCGTTCACATATCAAAAGGGGCAAAGCTCATTAACCTTCTCACAGGAGATCAAGAGCTGCTCACGAAAGACATCTATGCCATTGCATACACTAGGCCAGACTCATCAGGATACTTTTACTTAAAAAACAACACCGGAGCTCCCAAATATAAGACCCTTCTAAAAAACCTAACCGATATCTCTCAAGTCACTCAAATGTATGAGCCACCTGTCTATTACAGGCCAATCTCAGAGACAGACAGGCCAAAAGAAATGAATGACACTGAGCTCAACTTTACCACAGAGTTTAACCTTCACCTTGGGGCAACAAACCCTGGCTTTACCAAAGACCTTGTTAATGATTCACATATTGGTCGCCTACTAGGCTATGAGGCCCAAATTTATGACAACTTCAGCCTGCCATTCTCTATTGGAGCCACACTTCTTTATGAAACCATATCGGCCAATATTGGAGAAGGTAGCGAGAACTATAACTCTAATGCCTTGTCACTTGGAGCTCTTGTTAAATTTTCTCCAATTGATTTTTTTGGCCTTGCTTTTATAACAAGTTTGGGAGCAAGAACGTCGGCATTTTCAAAAATAAATGAACAAAGAAGCGAGGAGACTCTAAGTTACAACCTCTCTAAAAATGAAATTTTTGGAGCTGTACAATACGTCATTACAATAAACGACATTAATGCCACACTAGGTATCAGCTTTAAAAGACAGTGGATAAAGGCAAGCTCAAACGAATTTAGAACAGACCTTTCTAATGATAATTCATTTGATGACAGTATTTCGGTGACTATTGGTCACCTGGCGAGGTGGCCATGATTATTTTGGCAGTTTTACTTATTTCCGCTTCCTCCTATGGGGCTAAGTTTCATAAACATCATGACGGCCTACAACTAAGAGAGAATAAAGGACAAGTTACAGTCCTAGAGGCCCCACTCTTTTCAGAGCCTAATGTAGAGAGCTTCATAGTCGAGCACATTAGAAAAGGAAGAGAGCTCTACATTCACCCAGCAGAATTCCAGGTGGATCGCTATAGAGAAGTGGTTAATGTAACCAATGATGAAATCTCTAAAAACAGAAACTTGCTCGACAAAAAACACCATGACCCATTGTTTAAAAATGAAGAAGATACCTACATCCCTTCCCCTGATTCAAAGTTCTACAAAACACTAGCTACTAATGGACAGGATGCCTGGATTCTAAAGGATCATGTTTTTTTACTTTACCAAGATATTAGAGAGCTTGATCAAGAAGTTGTGCGACACGACCCCACCGATTATAGAATCGAAGAGCCCTTGCCTGAAGGATTTCCTCTCAAGGGTCCAAAGATATATAGAAGCTACTTTGGATTGGCCCTTGGCATCCCAAACTACCCCTCTTACCAATACCCATCAAGTATTGATGATACTGGATATGGATTCTTAAAAGAATTCTCATTCGCATGGTTTTCAAGTGTTGAGTTTGACCCGGAGAAAAGACTCTTTTTTGGAGGTCTGATTAACATCACTCAAGGACAGATTGATTACCAACTGGATGGAAGAAAAGCTGAAGAATTAACGTTTAAAATTTCTGCCGGCCCCATGATTGGCTATGACCTTTGGAGAAATGATAACCTAAGAATAAATGCCAATACATCCCTTCAGTTTGCATTTGTGGACTTTCTTGAAATCAAGCAGTTTTCAGCTGACGAATCTGACACGAGAACTTTTCAAAGCTACCAGTTTGCCCCACGAGCAGGTCTTAATGTTCAAAAACCAAAGTTTTTCTACTCAATGGACCTAGTTGTTGGTTTCAACTTGAACTGGGATCTTCCTCGAACCTTTAGCGCCTCCTCCAAAAAAGATAGACCAGAATGGTGGGACGGTGACAGTTTTACTAGGGACTCAAGTTTCCAAACTACGTATTTCCTAGGTTTACAGGGGGATTACTAGCCTTCAGGCAATATTTTCCCTAATCGTGCCAATTTATTTTTTTTCTCAAGGGCCTTTGATTGCTCCCGATAAGTCTTGTGAACGGACACGATGTCCACACTCAAAGAAAGATATCCAGGAGGAACTCATGAACACGCCACAAAATCAAATCACTAAAGAAGTACTTTTCCAAAAACTAGGTAAAACTTGGTACATATTCACTGAAGTAAACGAGAAAGTAATCTACAGCGCTATGCCTGAGGGAATGGATCCAAGAAGCACAAAACTGGAATTGTATGATGTTATAGAAGACCACTTGAAAAAAGTTGCTGAACAACCTCGTTTCAAGGCAGAAAGAAGCGCTTAATAATGGGTGCGGCTAAAAAATTTAAAGACCACTACCCTAAAGAATCCAAGGATGCACAGAATCAACGGGACAAGGCCGAGATTCAAGCATATAAGGAAAAAATAGAGGATCTTCTTTGCAAAGATCCAAAGCTTCAGAAAAAAGCGGCAGATATTATATCCACGCTCATAAATTCAAAAAAATAACCATAAATGGCCTCTTTTTCACAGAGGCCTTTTTTTTACCCACATCTAGCCCAACCGCTTTGCAAATGTTAAGGTTTGTTAAACTTAACTGGGGGAATTTTATGGCCGTAGGCTTTTACAACTTCAATGAACTTCACAACGAACAACTTCAAAAAGAAGTTATGGAGCGTTTTGAAGAAATAGTAAAAAACAATGCCTTTGTTGAAGGCAAATACAATACATCTTTTGAAAAAGATTTTGCGAAGATGATTGGAGCAAAGAGATGTTTGTTAACTGCAAACGGTACAGACGCTCTTGAAATTGGACTTCAAGCTTATGATGTTGGACCAGGAGACAAGGTTGCGATTGCAGCGATTAGCTTCTTTGCAACAGCAGAGTGTGTTGTTAACAGAGGTGCAACTCCTGTCTTTGTTGATGTCGACGAAAAAACGGGTTTAATGGATCCTGAATCTTTAAAAAGAGTAATCAGCACTCATAAAGTAAAAGCTGTTATACCTGTTCATATTTATGGATTGCCGGCACCGATTGAGGAAATTGAAAAGATCTGCCAATCACGCGGAATTGGCATCGTTGAAGACGGTGCTCAATCTCATGGCGGAAAGTACGCCAATGGAAATCCAATCGGCTCATCCAACAACTTGGTCACTTATTCCTTCTACCCAACTAAAAACTTGGGTGCTTTTGGAGATGCTGGAGCAATAACTGCTCCGAATCAAGAGATGTCAGATAAAATTCAATCCATAAGAAATCACGGAAGAAGTCCTGAAGGCCATAAGCTTTATGGAAGAAACTCTCGTTGCGATCATATGCAAGCTGCTGTTTTGGATCTTAAGCTTCAAAGCTTTCCAGCACAAAATGAAAATAGAAAAGTAGTTGCAAAGAAATACTTCGAGGCTTTGAAAGACACTCCTCTAGAACTAGTTCCTGAAAAGTACTTGGACCTATCTTCTTGGCACCTATTCCCTGTAAGACTAAAGAACAAAGAAGAAAAGTATGCTCTAAAAGAACATTTAGATAAAAACAAAATTGGTAGTGCTTTGTTTTATGAAAAGGCAATGCCGGAAGAGAAGCCTTGTCAAAACCTTGAAGGCGAAAAAGAAAAGGCAATCACGTTTGCCGCTCAAACTCTATGCCTTCCAATGAATCCATTTGTAAGCGATGAAGAAATTGCTGAAGTGGTTAAGGCCATAAAATCATTTTTTTCTTAGATAGATAAGGAAAGGCCGGAGATTCTCCGGCCTTTCCTTTTTTTACTCGCAAACTGACGCTTGAAAAGTTCCAATTAGGTAATTCGTTTCATCGTACTTCGCTCTCAAAGCTCCATAAACCTGGCCATCGGCCACTCTAGAAATTTTAAGAACACCGTTTTTTACCTTTTTAGTGCTAGGAATCTCACCTTCAAAAGATGTAAGCATAACCGAAGACTCTTCTCCTAACTCAATACGACCTGGAGCAAGCTCGATTTTAGCAACAACAGTTCTCATGCCAATTTCAGCAGGCTCACATGGATTTTCAATATTTGCATCCCATAGAGTTAGATAGCTTTTACCTTCTTCGTCAGCAGTGCTAACTCTCCCAGAGATGAACGTCCAAGCTTGCCCGTCAATTTCTCCAGCAAGGTTCTGTCTTTCGAAGGCTTCAGTAGCCTCAGATGCTGCGTCTTTTTTAGTCGTCTTGTTAGGAGATGAATCATTGTCATCCGAGCTTCCATTACAAGCCACCAATCCCAAAAGTAAAAGTCCAACAATCAAATTTAATTTCATTCTCTACCCCTTTTATAATAGATAAAACCGTGGCGTTTTTATCTAATGCTCGAGCGAAATGTTCAACAAATCACACCTAGAATTTGCTTGGGCGCCTTCACATAGAGGCCATGTCAAATAGGTTAAATCCGACCAATAAAATCAAGTACATGAGTTATCTAATTGGAATCATGGCAGGAGGAAAAGTTTTCCCTTTTTTTCATAAAAAATACTCAACGAGTCTACTTTTATGCCGACAAAGAATACAAGCACTTTCACTGGGATTTGAAAGTGAAAGTTAAATTATTAACTGTGAGCAAGGTAGCTCGCCGCTTCTGGGATTTAGCGGATTATAAGGAGGTTTTTTATGTATGTAGGAGATTAGGATGGGACTTAGAATTGGAACAAATGTAGCTTCTTTAAACGCGCAAAAAGCTTTAACTAAAGTAACTAAAACTGAAGCGGACACTTCCGCAAAATTGGCAAGTGGTGAGAGAATCACAAAGTCTTCAGACGATGCCGCAGGTTTGGCAATTAGTGAAAAGCTAAAGGCAAATATTAGATCGAGCCAGCAGGCCAACCGAAACGCAAACGATGGTATCAGTATGATCCAAGTTGCCGAAGGTGGATTGAACGAGCAAGGCAACATGCTTACTCGTATGAGAGAGCTTGCAATTCAGGCCGCTTCTGATACTGTCGGCGATACTGAAAGAGCTTACACGGACATGGAATATCAACAGTTAAAAAACGAGGTTGAGAGAATCTCGCAGACCACAAAGTTTAATGACGTTTCATTGCTTAACGGTCAAGGGGAAGCTCTAGAGTTTCAAATTGGCTCTGGAAACGATGAATTTCAAGATAGAATCGCATATGATGCTGGAAAGATAAGTTCAGGATTAGATGCTCTTGGAATCGCAGAAGAAAGTGTTGCATCTAAAGAAGGCGCACAGGCCTCTTTGGAGAAAATTGACGCTGCAATCAACAACGTTTCTGGACAAAGATCTGAGCTTGGTTCATTGCAAAATAGACTGCAAGCAACAAGCGCAAACTTGGATACCTCAGTTGAGAACATGTCAGCAGCTAACAGTCGAATTAGAGACGTTGACTATGCGGCAGCAACTGCGCAAAACGCACAGAACAACATCTTGAAGCAGGCCAGTACTTCTGTCTTGTCTCAAGCAAACTCTTCTCCGCAACAAGCGTTGAGACTGATTGGCTAAGAAATTTAAAGACCAAAAAAGATGGCCGCTCTTTCTAGAGCGGCCTTTTTTATTTAATTAAACTTTTACCACTTAACAAAACACCATCGGCCAGATTTATTCTGAATGCTTCCACCTCTTTTATATTCAAGGCCTCCATATAGGATTTCACTAGAATAAGGTTTGATACATCAGTTGAAGCGTAATCACCTCCAATATCAGCATCATGTTTTGCAAGTTTTGAAGAGATCGTGCTCTCTAGTGTTGAGTGGTCATATTTACTCTCTACTTTGGTTTGTCCCCTAACAGAGTAGTAATGAACTCCACCAATACCCAAAACCTGAGCACCCGATTGAATTTTCTCTTTTATTGTTTTTGGAACAGTGGTTTGAGCATAAGCTTTCGCGGCATTTTTGGATGTTTGATAGTCTAACTTTGAAATTGGATTTGGAGTCTTTACCTCTTTTGGGTCGTGTTTTTGAACATTCTTAATAATGAGCTTTTTAAAACTCGCCGATGCAATTTTTCCTTCATAAATATCAAATTTTCCAAGTTTATTGTAAGAGGTCATCTGCATCGATCCTCCTCCAATATCCCAGACTAGAACTTGGCTAACTTCTTTATTGCTTTTTGAAACAGCAGCAGCAAAGCCAAGAAGTGCTTCTTCTTTTTGAGAGATTACATCAATATCGATGCCGCTATCAATGGCCAATTTTTTGGCGACGACCTCACCATTGTCGGCAGTTCTGAAAGCACTGGTGGCCACTGCCTGATATGACACAGGAGAATAGGCCTGTGCCATTTTTTTTAATTTTAAGAGGGCATTGAGTCCATCTTGCTGAATATCTTCTCCTAAAAGATTCTTTGGATGATTTTGAAGTTTTTCTTTATAGGCCACAGGCTCATTGGCCTCTAATAGGATTTTTTCTATCTTTTGAAGACAAGTGTTTACGCGCCCAACTTTCATCTTGGTTGTGCCTGAGCCAATATCGAATGCGGCCTTAACCTTTATGCAATCATCACCATAAGCAAACGTTGCAAACACTAAAACAAACAAATACTTCATAATACCCCTAATTCAATTCCCACTTACTCGATTTCACTTAGTGACAGTCCCCACCCACATACAATATTAATCATTACACCAAGAAACTTTTAATAGGTCTCATATTTAAAGTATGATTTGGCGTCGTGGTGTCATAACAACCAGAATTAATGCTTTGAAATTCAACTATCTCTCCATTAATCCTTTCTACCCATATAAGGCAATTTTCATACCAATACAGACTTGAAACTTGCGAACAGAAACCAAGTAAATTCAAAAACTTACTTTAGATTATTTTTCTGTTTTGTCCCGTACCCACACACCACCCTGACATTTGTCTAATAGTTAGACATTTCAAGACTAGCTATCTTATTTAAGAACTCACTTAAATGCGGCTCAATGAATGGTGAATTGGGCTGAATGATGTAGAAGCTTTCTTCTTTGAATTCATCTAGCTGTTGGATGCTAATGCCTTTGACTCCTCTTACCAACCAGTTTGAAACTATCGCAACCCCTAGGCCCTGCTTAACAAATTCGATTTGTGCCAATGGAGAATCGACATATGTTATCTGACTAGAGCGCCCTAGCCTCTTTTTGTAGGCGTAATTAACAAGATAATCCTTTTGCTCTACCAAGATCCAGTTCAGTTTTCCTAAGTCCTTAATATTAACTTTCTTTTTACTGATTAAGACTGGTTTTTCTGAAAGCCACTTTCTCGAAGTTAGAAGATCTGTTTGCACATTTTTATTACAAAGGCCTATATCAATCTGCCCAGCTTCCAACATTTGTAATATCTTTGAGGGGGCACCTGTTACAATATTAAACGAAACTTCACCAACTCCCCTATAATGATCTGAAATAAACTTTGCAAGCACACCATTTAAAATAGGTGTGATACAACCAATCCTTATCTCACTTTGTCCAGCCTTCCCCAGAAGTGCATTAGATTGGGATTTAAATTGCTTGGATAAATTGAATAATTCCTGCCCGACTTTAGTCATTATAACTTTTTGAGGGGACCTAATAAAAAGTTGCTTTCCAACACTTTCTTCCAACAACCTGATTTGGCGACTTAAGGCCGCAGGTGTCACATTTAATTCCTTCGCAGCAGCTGTAAAGTTTAGAGTTTTTCCAGCTAAAATAAATGCTTCTAGATATCTATAGTCCATGAATTTATATTTAAATAATTTAAACATGAAATCAAGTATATTTAGTTTTTTACATAGTGATTTTATATGTAAAACCCTCCCTACAGAAACTTAAAAATCAAAGGGGAAACTATGAAAAGCTTAATGACATTAATTTTATTGATAGGATCAGCGGCTACAAGTGCGAAAATCATCACAGTGGAACAAGTTGTGGATTTTTCGATGCTTTATAAGAAATTCACTCCTGTAGACTATAGAGATTATAACCTGCCAGAGGAGCTCGCACAGGAATTTACAATAAGAACAACCTATTCTATCCCAGATAATATGGTGAGCTCTATCAAAAAAGAAAACTACCCTGCTGGCAAAATATGTGAAGGTGACTGGGGCTGGTTTTCTTGCCAAGACTATTCAGCTGGTCAAGAAAAAATAGTGGAATTTAGACAAAAGGACTTCTTCATTAAATGGGAAATAATCAATGTACAAACGGGTCAATTAGTTCAGCAAAAGAGAGGCAAACTAAGACTAAGCTTTAGAAGTGGTGTGCCAGCACATCGTGCTCTTCCAAGAAGTGGTAGTGCAAACATCATCCATATCGAGATACCAAAGACAGAAAGCACAATAAATAATGAGTTCGACTTAGGAAACAATATCTCTTACCTTCAAAATCGTAAGTCCGCTCATGTCATGTTGGAGGACATAAGTTTCAACATAAGCTACGACTACTTAAATAATTATGCCAGATTAGAATTTAATTTTGATAACCTGGATCTAACTAGAAAGCATTACTCAAGTTCCGGCCTTCTAGATATCGACAGGGAAAGATATGGGTTTTACCACAAGGTAGGATCAAGAGAGACTGGTAATGACATAGGAGTGCTTAGAATAGCTACCCCATAATACAGGTGAACTTTGTGTCGATGGCGAGCTAAAAAACGTGAGTACAGTTATGGAAAAGACAAAAGAATCTTCTTAATTAATAGGTCTTCGCGCCTTGTCTACTCGGCCTGGCGCGAACTTTCCCATCTTTCCTCAAGCTCATTCCAATTACTCTCAAAAGATGATTGAACTTCTTTCCAGTTCTCTTGGGTGGCACTTCTCATTTTATTGTAAACTTCGGCCAGTTTTGCTCTTTTATCCCTTAGGATTTCAGCACTCTCTTTCCAAAGCTCTCTTGTATTCATTTCTATATTTTCGGCCTTTGAGTTGATTTTTGCCTCAAGATCATCAATCTTTGCATCTAATCTATCCAGAGAATCCCTATACTCTTCCAACGCCTCTTTTTTCTCAGTGAATGTATAAGACTTCAACTTTTCCCACTCTGTGCTTATTTTGGACTCAGATTCGTTCATGGGTATGTAGGTATTTGCCTTGTTTACCCGAGCTTGCTCAGATCTTTCGTTGTCACAGGAATAGGCCAATATTAGTGTTAAACTTAAAGCTGCCGCAAATCTCAAACAAATCATTTTATTTACTCCCCCAATAGAATGTGTTGAAATTTGTTTACCACCCCCGATCATTCAATAATTCAAGCCGATACAAATAAAGAGTAAATATTTTTTTACAATTTCAATCCTGCCATGCGCATGCCGCTTGTCGGGGGGGCTCTTTTTCTGTATAAACTCGCCCATGAGTGAAGATAAAGAAGAAAAAAAACCAACCAATGAGAAAGATTACGCTTTCAAAGATGACTTTACCTACAAGCATGACAATCCTTATCATGACAAGCTTGGCCTTTTTGACGAAATTGTCTTAAGAGACGACGAGGGAGAGGGGCATAGGGGCAATTGGTCAAAAGACGTATTTGATAATGACCATGAGCTTCATGTAGAAATTGGAACAGGCTATGGCCATTTCATGATCGACTACACCCAACAAAATCCAGGAATCAACTTTGTTGGAATGGATCACCGCTTTAAAAGAAGCTATAACTTGGCAAGAAAGCTTGAAAAACTTGAATTTAAGAATTTCCGCTACCTTAGAGCTAGAGGTGAAAGACTAGGTCATCTATTTGGAGAAGGTGAAATTTCAAAGCTATTCTACTTCTTTCCAGATCCATGGCCTAAGAAGAGACATAATAAGAAGAGACTTTTCCAAAAGACATTTTTAGACATTGCTCACAAAGCGATTAAGGATGGCGGGGAACTTCTAGTTAAAACCGATCATGATGGCTATTTTGAGTGGATGTTGGAAGAGCTTGAAACAGAGAGTCGCTTTAAAAAACAGATGGTTACCTTTGACCTTAAGAAAGAGCATCCTGAGCACTTTCTGGCGAGCTTTGAGACAAAATTTGAAAAGATTTTTCTAGAAAAAGGGATTAAAATAAAGGCCATGGTCTTAACCAACCAAAAGGGATAAAAGTCTGCATGGCCTCTATTGACGAAACTATTGAGATAATCAGGGAAACTCCAATTTCCTCTATTGTTTCATTTTATCATTCCATTAGAAAGAAAGGTGCAAACTTTGAGGGGCTTTGCCCTTTCCATGGGGATACCAAGCCCTCCCTCGTAGTAAGTGATCAAAAAAGAATCTATAAGTGCTTTGCTTGTGGAGCAGGTGGAGATGCCATCAAGTTTGTCATGGAGCGCAATGGGCTCCAGTTTATTGACGCCGTTAAAGAGATTGCTGACAAGATTGGCATTCAAGTCGAGGAAACTAAAAAGAAGGCCTCTGATCCAAAGTTTGACATGGCCATAAGAGTTTTAAAGGCCGCAAACAAACTCTACAGAAAAGTTGCCAGTGAAAGAAATCCTGAACTCTACCAGGAGTTTCTTAAAAACCGTAAGCTCAATGAGGACTCAGTCAACGACTTCGAAATAGGTTATGCCACTAAAAACAACATGTTAGTGAGCTATTTAAACTCTATTGCTAAAAAAGAAGACAGGGAATTTGCCCTAAAAGTGGCAGTAGACATTGGAATCATTAGGCCTAGCAAGCACGGCGGTGGTTATTATGACTTCTACCGAGACAGAGTTATGTTTCCTATCGCAGACCAACAGGGCAATGTCAGAGGATTCTCGAGCAGGGCAGTACTTCCAGACCAAAAACCCAAATACCTCAATTCGGGTGAGTCCTATATATTTGACAAGGCCAACACTCTCTATGGTTTTCACCTTGCAAAGCCCCATATCAGAAAACAAGAGATGGTACTCATTGCTGAGGGAAATATGGATGTGGTCGCATTGCACCAATACGGTTTTAACTACTCTGTCGGCACTATGGGTACTGCCTTGAGCGAGAACATGGCAAAAATGCTAACCAATATGACTAAGAGCATATATTTGGGGATGGACTCTGATCCGGCAGGAATCAGTGCCATGACTAGGATTAATGAAATGTTTATGGTAATGGGTGTGCTGCCTAAGTTTATCGATTACTCGCCTGCCAAAGACCCAGATGACTTTCTAAAAGAGTTTGGCCGCATAGAACTATTGAATCGGATGGAGACCTCTGCACCATTTTTGGACTATATTATAGAAAAGGCCATTCCTGTGCCAATTCCAGAGACTGTGGATAGAAAACTAGAAATTCTAAATGAAATTTTTGAATTCATTGCCCCATTGAAAGATGGCCTTATGGCAAAGGAGAAGGCAGTTGAGGCCAGTAAGGCTTTAGGGCTTAAATCATCAAATGAGGATATAATAGAGGCCTACAAGGAATTCCTTGAAGGTAGAAAGCAGAAGTTTAGCAACAAGAAGTTCGACAAAAGAGCAAAACCTGTACCTGAACAACAATTTAGTCGCCAGTTACCAGAAGAAAAAGTATTCTCAGAGCCGGTGCCTCCAAGTGACGCACCACAAGAACTAACTAAGGCAGAAAAGGTCTTTTTAGAAAGGATACTCACTCATCCAGAGTGTGTTCAAAATGAACAAATCCTTGAAATACTTGATTTAATAGACCATTTTGAGGTAAAAGGGTTAATTCAGTGGTTGAAAAAAATTTATTTAGAAATAGATGAAAACGACTACGAGATTTTATTACAAAAAAAGTTGGAAGAGAATTTTTCAAGGCCAGTTAGCGATGTTATCGCCTCGGCAATTTTCAACCACAATAAACTGAAGCTTGAGACCAAAATAGTCGAAAAGCTTCTTAAAGATTTCAAAACTAGAGCGCAAGTTGAAAAGCTTCGAAAGAAAAAGCGCGAGCTTACCAATTTGCAAAGACAGTGCTCTACAGAAGAAGAAAGTTTTGAATTGCTAAATAAAATTCTAGAAGTTGAAAAACAACTTAGAGATATAAAGTATAAAAGCTAACAACCCTAAAGGAAAAAGCTAATGTCAGTAGTATCCGCTTTTTTAAATTCAAAAGACTTCTCCAAACTTCTTCTAAAAGGAAAAGATCAGGGCTTTCTAACACCAGAGGAAATCAACGACGCGATTTCAGCAAGCATTGTAGACTACGCCGAACTAGATCTTATTTTAGAAAAATTGGAAGAGATGAACGTCACTATCAACAAAGTTGATCTTGACGAAGAAGAATCGGAAATGACCGAAATCGAGCTAATCGACGAGGCACTTTCCGCACAGGAAGAAAAAGAGCTTAAGTCCTCTTCTTCCGACCCAGTAAAACTTTACCTGAAAAAAATGGGCTCTGTCGCACTCCTTACAAGAGAAGGCGAAGTAAAAATCGCAAAAGAAATTGAGGAAGGTGAAAAAGAGATCGTTTTATCATGTCTTCACTCCAAGCACGCCTTGGAAGAAATTGCAAAACTGAAAGACAGAGTCAATGCAGCAGATGACGAGAATGAATTTGTTAAAGACCTTGTACGTGGACTTGATGATGAAAGTACAGAGAAAGACATTCTAGATTTCAAACAGAGAATCCACAGTGTTTGCGAGCACGTAGAAGAGCTTCTTGCTGAAATTGTTAACGAAGATGGAACTCTTAGAAAGCTTACAAGAGAAGAGTCTAAGACGATGTCTTTAGTAGAGGACGAGCTCGTTGACCTTACTTTCAACAGAAAGGTTATCAACTCATTCACTGATCCGGTAAAGACATACTTCTTACAGTTCAGAGAACTTTATGAGCAACAGGAAAGAATCTACAAGTTTTTGGAAGTAGAGAACGATCAACAGTACAGAGACCTTTACGACAAGGTAATGGAAGATGACTCCTACAAAAGAAAACTTGCCCGCCACTTATACACAAGTGATGGAAAAATAGAGCAGATGATCAGAAACCAAGAAGATATCCTTAGAAAGCTTAGAAGACTTTCAATGGATGCCGGCATGGCGTACGAGGATATTGAGAAGGTTTACAACATTATTCTTAAAGGTGAAGAAAAGGCCGACGACGCAAAAGCACAGTTGGTTGAAGCAAACCTAAGACTTGTTGTTTCCATCTCAAAGAAATACACAAATAGAGGTCTTCAATTCTTGGATTTAATTCAAGAAGGCAACATTGGCCTTATGAAGGCCGTGGACAAATTTGAGTACCGTAGAGGCTATAAATTCTCCACATACGCGACTTGGTGGATTAGACAAGCAATCACAAGAGCCATTGCTGATCAAGGCCGTACAATCCGTATTCCTGTTCACATGATCGAAACGATTAACAAGCTTGCTAGAACTTCTAGACAACTTGTACAAGAGCTTGGACGTGAGCCAACTCCAGAAGAAATCGCAGAAAGAATGGAAATGAGTGTTGATAAGGTTAAGAAAGTATTTAAAATTTCAAAAGAACCTATTTCCCTTGAAACCCCAATCGGTGAAGAGGAAGACTCTTCTCTGGGTGATTTTATTGAAGACAAGAAAATCATCTCTCCAGCTGACGCTGTGATGAGTGTTACTCTTTCTGAACAAACAAGATCGGTTCTTTCCACTTTGACTCCAAGAGAGGAAAAAGTTTTAAGAATGCGTTTTGGTATTGGTGAGAAATCAGATCACACTCTTGAGGAAGTTGGACAAGACTTCTTCGTAACAAGAGAGCGTATTCGTCAGATTGAGGCCAAGGCCCTAAGAAAGCTTCGCCACCCATCAAGGGCCAAGCTTCTTAAGTCGTACATTGACAACTAATTCTACTACTAAAAAAGCCTCCAATCGGAGGCTTTTTTATTTCTATAAATTTCAATCTAAACCTATGGAAGAATAACTTCAATCGCTTCATCACTCTCACAAGCAACTGCGGCCTTCTTCACTCCACCACCCTCTTCAATAATCGCCATATCACTTATAGTACAAGCACTCGTTAGGGAGTAGCTTGATAAGTTAATCTCACTCCATGTTGCACCAGCATCTGAAGTATAAGCGATGGTAGTGCCGTTGTAACAAGCTGTTGCCAAAGTATTACCTGCATCACTTAGAAGAGTCTTAAGTATTCTTTGGCTACATGAGGCCAGTCCAGGATTCGTGGCATACGCTCCAAAACTTACGCCGTCATCCAGAGACTGATCCAGCTGTCCAGTTGAAGAAATTGCAAGAACAGAACCAGTCCCAAGGTCCTCGATACCTGCAGCAGAAGCAAAGCCTAAAGCAGAAGTAATATCTGTTTTGGTGCCCCCAGAAAGATCTATTTCATAGAGCTTTGATCCTGCAACATTGTAAATGTAATTTGGATCAGCAGCGCTAAACATTGCATCGTAACTGTGGCCAGTATTTGAGACTGATGTCACTGATGTATTTGAATTGCTAGACATAAAGTTTGTTGAAGTCTTAACCTGTCCGTTTGCAACAAACGCTACGTTGTTTGGATCCGAAGAGTCTAGTGCCAATGACAGTGGACTCGTTGTCCATAAAGTTCCGCCTAGAAGTGCACTCGTTGCAAATCCATCAGTTGATCTAAACACTGCCGAACAAGTAGTTGCGTCTTGATCAGCATATGCCAGAACATAATTGGTATTACTCTTTGGAGTTCTAACCCTAACCTTTGCGTCACAACCGGTGCTGTGAACTGCTCTCCAGTCCCAATTTAGAGCTGAGTCTGTAGATTTAAATATATTCCAATTTCTATCGGCAGCATAGACAGTGCTATTGTCCTCACTTGAAATGGAAGTAAGCTTTGCATAAGGCATAGGTGTAAACACCTCAGTAAATACTCCACCATCTTTAGAAATAAACATCTGATTGTTTAAGGTAACAGCGATTGTCTGCCCGTCCCCGGAAATGGAAACACTTCTGTCTGTGACAGCAGCTGTAATGCCGTTAATCGTTCTAAATGTAGTAAAGCCTGCTGGTGCCATTGATGAACTTGTTTCAACATCAATATCAGCTCCATCTTGAACTAATCGCACTCCAAGCCCTGTGCTATCTATATCCCAACGGCTAAAGTCACTTACATAATTGGTGCTGAAATCACTAAATGACTGGACGTCATCAAATGAGACAAAACCGTTGTTGGCATACAGACGCCCATTAACAACAGGATCGAACTTGAAATCGATTTGAACGTTTTGGATATCTGAAACACCAAATATTCCAGACCAAGTTTCACCGCCATTTTTGGATATAATCCAGTCGTTTGCATATGGAGCAAGTGCGGTGCCTTCATAGACAACAAGTAGGTTTTCATCATTGAATGGGTCCACGTTGATTGTAAGGTTTGTACCAACATCAGTGAACGTATTTCTAACTGACCAAGACTTACCAAAGTCGCTAGACTTTTTAAGTTCGGTGACTGTGGCACTTACTTCATCCATCATGTAGATTGCACCATCTGAAGTGAAAGCAATCGGTGCTCTTTGGAACGTGGAGACTACACTTGTGAAGCCACCTGAAATGAGCTGACAGTCCTCACCATCAAGGTCTGTTACTCTGTAGGCACTGCCATTTGCAGCGATTATCGCTCCAACCTCTTTTACAGGAGAGATTAACATTCTTGAGTTTGAGTCGTGTCCCACTTTACACTGAAGATCGAAGCTTGTTCCCCTATCCGTGCTTAAGTATACTCTTCCGTCTAAATCTCTAGCATAGATATGAGGTTCGGATGCCCACTTTGCAACTTCCACATCAAACCAGTTCTGAGCGTAAGAGTTTTCTCCAAAGCTCATGTGACCAAAGTCAAAACTATCTTTCTGCCACACATAAGTGGTAGCCGAAGTGTGAAGCTGATCCTCAAAAGATGTATTGTCTATACCTCGAACACAAACTTGAATGTTTCCATTTGGAAGTCCAGAAATATCGTCAGTTATAGGTGTTGCCGAAGAAACTTCTCCAGAGTAGCCAGTAGACACTGTACAATCTAGAGGTGCCGCTCCCAACTTATAAGAATAGGCATCAACATTTGTCCCACCCACACTAATGTTTAGTGTCGTTTGAGAGGATACTTTCTTGGGAATATTGGAAAGTTTTGCAGTTACTTGCCCTTTAGAGAAAGTGAATGTTGAACTGGAGCCAAATGCTGGTGGGTTAACACCATCTGAAAGGGCCACACAAACTTTATAAGAGCCAGCATCTCCAAAGAATCTGGAATTTGTTGTAGGAGCAGTTGCCTGGTAAGTGATATTATTGTTACATGTAACCGCAGCATCAACTAAAGCATAAGAGACTTTGTCATAATTCGCCCCAACGAGAGCTCCAACGATACTACTTGAGGCCTGCTTATAATCAATCAATTGTACGCCATCCACAGAGTCGGCAACTAGGTCGATACTCGTAAAGCTAGGAACACTTCCTTTAAATGTAAAATCGGTTGATTCTTTGTAAGTCGTTCCACTTCCATCAACAAGCTTCACACACACCTTATAGTCACCGTCGGAAACAAGGTCCGTGTCTCTTGGAACAGTTGTTGAGAAACCAGGAGTTGTTGCATTACATACGGCCCCTGAATTAATGAGGCTGTATTCAATTAAAGAATAGTTACTTGGATAGTCAATACCAACTAATACATCACCTGTTGCCTCAGAGGCGTGAATAACATTGTCTGATGCGGCGTTCATTAAAACAGCAGGAGTGAAGTAAAAACTTAGTCCTTTTAAACCTCTACAAGAAAATAATATCTGGGAGTTATTCATAGTGACCCCCGAGATACCGCAGGTCATTCCATAAGAGGAATCTAAATCAATTTCATCCCAAGTATTGCCTCCATCAGTCGTCCAAGCAATTTCTTGGTTGGCATAACATGCAGCAACCATCAAATCATTATTGTTTGGATAGACATACAGTATTCTAGCACCGCAACTCGATATGCCTGGAGAACTCGTTCCCACTAATGAAAATGACTTTCCATCATCCTTAGTCTCATTAAGAACTCCGTTGTCTGCCATAAACATATGAGAAAGACTTAATCTGTCCTTATCTGTTTTCATGGCCATAGAGCTTATATTATTTGAGAATGTCAATCTATTGTGAATTTCAGACATATCAGCCGAACCATCTACCATTCTAATCTCTTTTAGCTTACCAACATGGTTCCTGTAAAAATACTTAGTTTGATCAGAAACATGAGAAAAACTCATGTAGCCACGAGAGCCATTTAAATACGAGTAATCATTTAAGTAAGTCGAATAAGAAGCGAATCCATTAGTTGTTCTCCAGAGTGCTCCACCACTATCATCTCGAAGCCACATGTAAGAGTTTAAAATATTGGCACTTGCAAAGACCTGCCCATAACCGTTATAAGATCCGCCATGGTTTGTCGTAACTGTACTAAACCCATCCGTAGTAGCTACAGTTCTAAACCTACAATGTTCGGAGAAAACTAAGACAGAGTCTGGATCTAAATGATTTGCATACACTCTTGCATCTTTGTCACAATCATTTAGGAAGTCGGTCATTCTAAAGTCCCACGAGTTGCCACTATCTTCAGAACCAACAACAACCCATGCTCTTGCGGCTCCAAAAATCTTTTGTCCATCAGAAGAACTAATTCCGGTTAGGTGTAAGTGCTTACCTGGCCATAAAACATCTGTAAAGTTTGAGCCCCCATCAGTGGAAACAAACAATTTCTCTCCAACGACCGCCGCTATAGTGTTTCCTGTAGCCGAAATATCCCATTTCTGGGAGGTGCTCTGAACACCTGTAAAAGTATAAAGTGTGGAAAATGTAATAGGATCACCCATACCATTTGCTCTATGCAAAATTGTATCAGACCCACTTTCGCTTAGACGGTATCCTTTTCCAGATGAATCAACCCACCAACGGTTGCTGCTATTCAATCCAGCATTAGTGCTCCAACTCGCACCATTGTCTGTCGACAAATACTGCCCATTTGCATACACCCTACCAGAAAGAACTGGATCGAAGAAAATCTGTTGTTCATTTATAAAGCTGCTTAATGAGGTCATAAGTGACCACGTTTTCCCGCCATCCATTGATCTAAAAAGCCCTCTATTTCCAACACCACCTAAGCCAGAATTTACAGATCTAGAATTTAAAAGGACGATGTTAGGGTCCTGCGGATTGAAATACAGTTGGCCGGAAACTCCTGAGTCTTGTAGTTGAGACACTAAACTCCAGGTTCTACCATAGTCGCTTGATCTTCTGATAACCATAGAGTCATACTGATCCTCTACCATATATAGGTCCCCATTGGGAGCAATGCTAAATCCGGTATGTACAAATGTGGATTTCATCTCGCCTTTAAAGTCGGCAAGTAAGTCAGTACAAAAGCCACCGTTTTTAGGGTCGATTCGATAAAGATTTTGAACTCTTCCAAAACCATCATTGTTGTTGTAGCCAATATATGCTGTTCCATCATCGGCCGGAGATACCTTCATGTTAATATGGGCTCGATACTCCCTAACAATACACTGTATATCCCAAGTAGAACCCTGATCCTCAGACTTCCAGACTTCACCCATATAGTTTAAAGCGTAAATTATATTTTCATTATTTGGATGAACATCAACTTGCACCCAGTTTCTCAAATTATTAATGGAGCTAAAGTCGATAGGGTCAATTCTATAATTAGTAGAATAAACCCATACATGCCAAGTAGCTCTCTTATAACTTTGGAAATAACCAGAACTGTCTCCACCTAGTACACATAAGCGCAAATTATCACCACTTGAGAAGCTTGTAAGATCTTCGGAAATTGGTGTGGCGACAGGGATGGCCGCACTATAGCCAGACTCTTCACTACAATATGAGTTGTCAGTTAATTTGTACTTATATTGTGTAACACCAGTACCGCTTACTGTTACATTTAGAGTTGAGTCAGTGGAAACATATGCCTCAGGCAGGCCTGAAAGCTTGGCAAAGACTTGAGTGGGAACATATGTAATATTTGAACTTGATCCATAAGTAGTTAGGCCGCCTCTAGTACTTAGCTCCACACACACTTTATAAGTGGTTGCATTTTTAAACACAGGGTTATTGGATTTTGGCATCTCATAGTTATAATCAAGAGAAGCATCACAAGTAACACTACTTTCAACTACTGCATATTTTGCATAATCGTGATTGGAAGAGCTTAAATTGCCTACGAGATAATTGTCATAGAAATGCTCCACAAACGTAAGCTCTCCATCGGCCACATCATTTACAAGGTCAATACTTGCAAATGATGGAGTGTCTGCATCATAAAAGATTGTGGATGAAACGCTATAGCTTGTACCCGAAGCATCAGTTTGCTGAACACAAACCTTATACTCTCCTCTAGTAGTGAATGCAGGGTCATTCGATTTTGGAACTGTAGTTGAAAAGCCTGTAACAGTTCCGTCACAAGTGGCCCCTGCAGGGATTACCTTATACTCAATTGTTGAGTACTGTCCAGGGAAGAAGTGCTCCACAAGATCGTTGGCATTGCCATTCTCCGTTGTTGTTAATACCGAGTCGGCAATATCGTTTTTAAGCCCTACAAATGAATAATTTAAACTTAAAGTATCTCCTGCAGAGCATCCCAGGAAAACCTTCGATGAACTGATCGCAACTCCTGTAATGTTACAAGTTAAATCATAGTCTGCAACAAGATCAGTTTCATCCCATGTATTACCTTTATCTTTTGAAAGCCCTAAAATATTTGCACCCAAACATGCTGTAACTACTAAGTTTCTATCTTTTGGGTGGTGATATAAAAATCTTTTATTACACGAAGCAAGCGGTGCACTTGTTGTTCCTTCAGTAGAGAAAGTTGCCCCATAGTCTGAAGATACTTTCATTAGTCCAGTTCTATCCATTGCTCTTAGATAAAACTGCCCTTTATCACCAGTATAAACATCTATTGCGGCAATTGAACTCAATCCGGTGTTCGAAGAGATATCAGTTCTTGTTTCATCATTTAAATCGTACTGATAAAGTTTACCAGTCGATGTATCATCTACAATCCATACGACATCGCTATCATGTGGGTGTATGTAACTGTCTGGCATAGGGCTAGTGAACTCATTGCCTGCACTATTTTGTAAAGTAGATTCAAAAGAAGTATTAAACGTCTTATGAAACTTAAAAGGCTGAGTACCAGCCTTCCCGGACAAGTAGTATTGTTTCGGGTTGTGTGCAGACATAGAAACAGCTAGTTTAGGTGCCGTCATTGAGAAATCATTTCTTGAGATATAGGAGCTAAATCCATTTACTGAATAGTTGAAATTATTACAGTCAATTGTGCCGTAGTTTTCAGTCCACATTAGAACATTGTCTGTATCTAGTTGACTAACTGCAAGACGTGGTGGTTTTCCAAGACAATGGTTATAGTCATAGGCCTGGTAAGTCCATGTAGCTCCGTTATCCACAGTTTTGACAACACCCCAGTCGAGTGTCGCACCATAAATAGCGTTGTCCCCAGCACCAGCAATAGTGGTAAGCTCAAGCTCCTCTACTGCATATTTCGGTGTAAAGCTTGATCCGCCATCAGTAGATACCCAAAATTTGTTTTGAATATTAACAGTAATTGTAGGCTGAGTTGGTGTCGCACTATTGCCTGAAACGGAGACACTCCTTCCATTATTAACTGAGCCAGTGTCTGAAAAGGTATATACAAGAGACCATGTAATCGTTCCAGAGGAAGTTATATCCGTGGCCTTTTGTAAAAGGGTATCAGAACCAGATTCCCAAATCCTATAGGCATGCCCAGTAACTTTATCGATATCCCAGCGAACAAGTCTATTAACATTGTCACTTGCAGGTGCATTCCCCTCGCCACCATTTTCCCAGGTGGTACCACTGTCACTTGATTTCTCAGATATTGGCAGCTGACTTAAGTACACTGTCCCTGATATTGTCGGGTGCCAGTTGAATCGTTGGTAAACATAATTTGAAAAAAGGGCCCTATTAGAGAAAGTTGATCCACCATCATGCGACACATAGACTCTGTTATTGGTCTGTGCACCATCTGCCCATGATCCAATAATAAACTCATTAACATTATGTGGGTTCAGTGAGAACGATAAGTGTTCATTCTGATGAACATTCGGTGATATTGTTGTGTAAAGTGACCAGGTATCTCCTTGATCAAAGCTTCGATGGATTTCGGCCTGACCAGCTGAGTTGTCATTTAGAAGATAAATATCGCCATTAATTGCGAAATTAACATTTTTGTAATTGTATCTAGTGTTTACGGTCAATCCAGTTCCATTAAGCAAGTCTTCACAGGCCGCACCATCATTGTCTACAATCTTGTAGATCTTGCTTTCTTGAAAAATGTACGGAGTTCTATCTGGGCCAGGAGAAACTTCCATGCTAGTTGTGTAGGTTTGAGGAACTGTACATTGCTTGTCCCAAGTTGCTCCAAAATCTTCAGACTTAAAGACCACACCAATCAGATTTCTGGCATAAATAATATTGTTATTATCAGGATCCACCTCAGAGTCCTGCCAGTTTGAAAGTCCTGAAACATTAGAAAAGTCCATTTCTTGTATCGACTTTGCATCTTTGGTCCATACATATTCAAAAGCATCTTCGTAAGGTGCTACCACTCCAGAGGCCGTAACCCCAACAACACATAAGCGTATTTGTGTGCCAAGTGGGTATACGGCGACTGAATCAGTAATCTTAGTTGAGGAAGTGATGTTTCCAGAATAACCAGTTCCATTTGAACAAGCTGTACCAGTCTGAGCATCAACTACTTTATATTGGTATTCAACAACTCCAGAACCTGCCACAGTCACATCTAGCTCAACTATCGGAGAAACTAGATCAGGAAGTCCCGTCGGTTCTGCATCAGCAATTGATCCATCAATTACCAATGCCTTTCTTTCTTGGAGAGAGTTTCCTGTTGCATCTGCAGGCTTTGGAACAGCATAGTTCACAGTTGAGTTTGAGTAATTGTCTTCAACAGTGGCACCTGCAAGATCCAAATAACTCACAGTTGAGTGAATAGAGAGGTCTGCACTTGCATCATCTTTTTGGACTGTATATTGGAAGTATAGTTCATCCTCTAGTCCGCCAGTACCCTGTCCCGTGTAGTTAACTTGTCTATCAATGGCACCTGTTTCTAAAAATAGCCTTGGTGATCCACTTGTTGTATTTATAGTAATCGCCTCGTCAAATTTTACAGTGATATCCACTGTCTGCCCAAGATAGTATGTACCATCAACCGTTGATGAATCGATATACGCAATTACTGGTGGAACCTCGTCCACTACATCCACAGTAAACTCAAATGTTGCAGCAGTATTGTCTACCGAGTTTTGATCATCAAAATCCACTGCAATAGTACAAGAACCCACATACTTGTCATTAGGTAGAAATGACACGACTCCAGTTGTGGCATTAACACTCAAAGTGTCTGCAACTGTCGAACAATGAGTGCCACTTGATGGAGTGGCCAATGCATATACACCATGGGTTTCATCAGTCGAGCCTAGGTCAAAGTCGCTGGCCGTATTTTGTATAACAGAAGCATAAGCAGCATCTGCTGTACTATGATGCATATAAATTTCTTCCGTTGCATTTCCACTTATTACAGGTCTAACGTTATTTACATTAAAACTTGCAGTGAGAGTTGAACTTACTAGCCCGTCTTGGTCACCAGTGGCCTTTATAGTAAATGAACAAGCTCCAACATGGTCATCATTTGAAGTACCTGTCATCACCCCAGTAGAGGCAGCAATGGAGGATATGAAAGCACATGTATTAGAATCAATTGTCCAAGTATGGGTGTCCCCAGTGTCAGGATCATTTAAGGTTGGTGTGCAGGTATAAGTTACATCTTCGTTGATATCACTGTCACATCCAGCAGGTAGACTAACTGTTGCATTGTCAGGGCTCGGGTTCATAGTAACAGTAAACTGATCAGTACCTAAGTTGTCTGAGGCCTGACCATCGTCAAATTGAACATTGATATTACAATTCTGATCGTAATTCGTATCTGGAGCAAATGTTACTTCTCCAGTAGTCGCATTTATAGAGACTGTGCCGTGGTCTTGGCAGTCAGTGCCTGTGGCAGAAATTATTGAATAGGTTCCAAAACCTTCATCTTGAGATTCAACAGCAGCATCATTTGCAACTACAGTTGCTCCCACATCCTCATTCAAGGTCGTGTTGGAGATAGTGAAGGCCGGTTGAACATTATTAACGGTGATACTGAAACTTTCCTCGTTAAAATCCATCGAGTCATCCGCTCTAACTACTAGAGTACAAGTTCCGACATCTGATCTTGCTGGGGTGCCGGTGACATTCCCAGTGGAAGAGTTGATAGACATCCATGCACAGTCATGGCCTGTTCCAAATGACCAAGTGAAAGTATCACCCTCGGGATCTGTAGCTCCACCTGTACACGAATATGCTGCAAGCTCATTAATTGAAGTTGAACATGACGTTGAAATGTTTGGAGCGTCGTTTACTCCTGTAACAGAAATAGTTGCTTCTTCAAAATCAGTGTTTCCAGATGGGTTTTGATCGTCAAACACCACTCTTACATTACAGGTAGCATCAAAATCAGCTGCTGGCGTATATGTTACAGCACCAGTGCTTGAGTCAATAGAAACAGTTCCATTATCACTACATTTAGTTCCAGTAACATTTGTATTATCTAGAGAGTAAACACCATAACCTTCTTCATCTGAGATTACATCGCCACCAAGAATAACAACTGTTGCCGGGTCATCCTCTGTAATAGACTGGATAGTTGTTATCGGACTGATGATCGGTGTGACATTTGTTATCGTAATTGACTTTGTATAGTCGCCAGAATCAACTTGGCCGTCGTTTACTTTAATTCCCAATGTGCACGTTCCAACTTGATCGTCATTGGGTGTTCCAGAAACGACTCCAGTAGAAGAGTTCACAACGGCCCATGCACAATCATTTGAAGAAGCAAGAGACCATGTATGGGTGTCCTCACCATCGGAGTCACTTATTCCCAAATCAGAGCAAGCGTATGCTGAATTTTGTGCGACTGTTGCACTGGAGCAATCTCCAGTTATAGATGGCGTATCGTTTGTTGAAACGACAGTCACTGCGACTTCGTCATAAACAGTATTATTCTCATCGTTTTCGTCATCGAAAACAATTCTTACATTACAGACACCACTGTAGTTTACCGTAGGCTGATAACTAACAGCTCCGGTTGTGGAATCAATAGAAAGAGTGCCATTGTCTGAACACTTTGTTCCAGTGGTTGAAGCATTATCTAAGGAGTAAACTCCAAAAGCTTCTTCATTGGATTGTACTTGAGCATCGTTTATGATCACGGCCATTGGATCATCTTCAGTTATGGATACATCACTTACAGATAAAGTTGGAGTTACGTTTTTAATAGTTATTTCAGCTGAAACTTGTTCAGTGCCAGGAGTTTTATCAAATACCATTTCACAAGTACCAACCTGATCATCATTGGGACTTCCTGAGACTACCTTGCTTCCATCAATAGATATAAATGCACAATTATTGTCAGAAGACAGAGACCAAGTTTTTCCATCAGCACGGGCCGCCACACCAAAGAAGTTTACACACTCGCTTGTTAAGACCGAGTTAATATCAGTTGAACCCTGATTAATTTCCACATAACAGCCAAGGCTGTCTCTATACTCTTGCGTCTCGACGCCAAGACCAGTAGCTCCATCCCCTGCACCACCGCCTCCTCCGCATGCCGCAATGAAAAGCATTAGAAAGTAAATGTGAATAATTTTAATCATGTAGCTTCCCTAATAATTAAATCCTCAACTTAATTATCGGATGCAAAATGCTTTAATATATGGACTTTTTAAGGATTTTTTTAACACTTATTAAAAAACTATTTAAATTCAAACACTTAGATCTTAATAAATTAAGATCTCTTCACTGGCGGAAAATTATTCCTACTCACTTAACATTTGGTAAGTGAGAATTAATTTTGCCAGTCTTTAAAGAATCTTTAATAAAGCCGCCTAGAGGGCCCATTTTGCCATAGAGTGGCAATCATTGATTAAGATTTCCTTACAAGACTAATGATATCAAACACTTGAGGAAATAATACTGTACTAGATTGGAATTCGGGGTAAAATATAAGGACAAACGTGATGATCAATTTGAGTCAAGGATAGACGATACATTGTTAAGGATAGCAAGATTATTAACTTTTCTTTTTTCTTTTTCGGCGATCGCGCAAACCAATGAAAAAGAATTCTACCTTTTAAAAGAGCGAAGAAACTCTTTAAGCTCACAGGTATATTCAATCTACTTGGCACCAATATGGGGACAGGATGGACTTTTAAACAGAATTGCAAAGCTAAACAACACCTCTATCAAAGGTCTTGATCAGTACACCCCAGGCGAAAAGATTTGGATACCTTCCCCACACACTTCCAGCAAGTTTTGTAACTTTCTTGTTACAAAGGACAAACTTGTCACTTACAAGTACTTCATTAAAAGTGGGGACGAAAAATTAAAAACCCTCCAAAACAAAGGCAACCTTAACTGCCAGTCAGAACAAAAAGATCCATACGAAAACTTCATTTTTTTAGAAGAAGATCAGCTATTAAGCTCAATGATCTACTCTATTTATTTAACTCCTCTCTGGGAGCCTGATGGAATTATGCAAGAGGTTTATGACATCAACCATATGGAAGATGAAGTGGAGAAAGACAACAGCATTAAAAGTATCTATATGATTCCAGAGCTCAAAAGAGCACAAGGGTTCAATTATGCTAAAGAGTTAAATGGACGGGTAAAACCGAAAGTTTATATAAACTCGACACCACAAAGACTTGCTCTTTTAAAGCTGGCCGGTGGAGAAAAGAGAGAGAAACCAAAAAAGAAAGAAAGCAAAATAGTAGAAACTAAAGTCAGCGTCCTGGGTGCTCAAAGTGTGAGGTACTCAGAAAGTGATGTTTCAAATGTAACTGTGGATATCTTAAGTACTTATGGAGGAGCACTTGATCTAGAAATGCGACTGAGCAATAACGCATACATTAACTTCTATGCCCAGCTTGAGTACTTCCCTGAAGTTAAAAACAGAGATGTGGACAATAACTATCTTTTTGAAAAAAACCTCAGCTATGAAGATAAATGGCTTGAGGGCCTAAACTACACGGCAGGTTTTTCAGAGCCTTGGTACATTCAAAATATCGAAAAAGATGTATTCAAATTTGTGAGCTCAATCGTTCCCTACGCAGGATTGGCCAAAAGAGTCGAATTTGAATCTTTTACCTCAAGAAGTGAGGTTGGTCTTTTGCCACCACTTGACTTAATTAATCAAGATCTAATCGAATACGGTGTATTTTTGAAGCAGCATTTTAGATTTAAAATTTTTGGTCAAGATGTACTCACAGGAGCAGACATGAAATACATTCAATTCAAAAACCATGCTGATCGATACATCACCCTTTTTGGTGGGTTAAGCTTTTAAAGGCGGGCCTTCCAATCAGACAAAATATTAACCCAATCTGTGGTGGAAGCGGCCAAGCTTTTAATGTATAATGCCCCTTTGAACAATAATAAAGGTTTACTCAGAAAATGAATTACAATCAGTTAATTCCACAAAATATCATAGAGGCCGGCGGTCCATTTTTTTCAGCTCAAACAGTTATGCAGGCAAAGAGAGTCCTTGAAACGGCCCGTATAAACATTTCATTTCAAAAGGGTAATATTGATCGCTACTTTATTATTAGCGGCATCGTTAATGACGGTGAACAAAGACGAAGTAAAGTAAGCTATAAAAAAGAAGCAGGTTCAGTCTCATCAACCTGTGATTGTGCACAGTGGAGTGAAGAAGGACATTGCTCACACACGGCCGCACTCTTTTATAAGTTTCACTTAAATGAGGCACTTAAAAAAGAGCTTGGTGAGTCCGACAGCGGACCTCTTAGGCCGGAACTCTCAGCATCCGGCCAAGGCGTTCATGCCCCACACTATGGAAGGATCATACCTAATGCAAATAAGTTGGAAGGAGCAAGACCCAATTCAACTTACTCCTCTCTTCAATATTTATTAACCAATAGAAAAGTTGTTCACTTCCCACTGGCAAAGACTCTCAAAGGCAAGCTTAGGCTAGATCTAGTTCCAGCTGGCGGACTTGATGAATACGCAAATTTCCCTAATATTGAAGGAAAGTTCTGTCCAGTTTTCTCAATCGAGGATTCAGAAGGCAACGTAAAAAAGAAGATAAGCGTTTTTGAATCCTTGTATCTCTTTGACTGGGAATCAGGGGAAGCCTTTAACACTTGGCCTAACGCAAAAGATCTAATTAAGAACATCCAACGTGAAGGGCTCCTAAGACCCTTAAATGACTATCTAAAGATTCTAAGTCCATTCTTAGAGGATGAAGCTCTACAAATTTTAATAAGGAATCGTCCATGGAATGAAATTGAGTTCCAAGATATCAATTTTAGATGTTTAATTCATAAGTCTCAAAGAAGGTCCTTTCTAGACTTTGAGATTGAGTTCTTTGATAAAAAAGACAGACTTGTCACACCTCCACCAATATTTAAACTCATGACAAGTGAGAATGGTCACTTAGACGGCTTCAGATCAAAAAACGACACCTATGAGTTTATTGACGAGTTAATGCTCTCTATTAAGTTTGAGAATCAAAACTATAAGAAGTCCCTTTACTCATGCTCTAAGAGACAGAAAGTTCTCGATGACATGGAGTTTGCAAGTTCTGAGGGAGATATTCTTTTTGCAAATGATTCTGCAGATAGTCTCTATAGACTTAGCACAAAGAAGTTTATGGCCATATTTACAAGCTTCTTTGAATCCTTTAGCTCAAACTCTGTTAGATTTTCAAGCTTCCTAGGCGAAGCAAAAAAAGTTCAGTTTCAAATGCCTAAGAATCAACTCTTAGGGGGAATATCAAAGTTTCATAAAGACCTAAGTCCCTACGGAGTTTCAATTTTCTATAATCAAAATGAAATAAAGACTTGGACCTCCAATATTAAGTTTGAAAGGAAACAATCAAACTTGGATTGGTTTGAAGTAAACCTGGTTTTAAATAATCAAGACCTAGAGGTCATAAAAAACGCGCAGTTCAATGACGACTTCTTGGTAACCGAACAAGGACTTGTTCTCCTAGACAAAAAAGAGAAAGAACTTTTAAAGTTCATGAAAAAATACACCAAGCATGAGGCCGCAGGCGATCAAGCGAGTAGCGATCAGGGGATGAATAAATTCTCCCTTACTTTAAATAGATCTAGAATATTCGAGCTTTTTGAGCTTAAAAAACACGGAATAGAAGGAGCACTGACTCAGGAAGAAGAACAAATTTGCGAGCGTCTTTTAAATATGGACGAGATGCCTGATTATCCCCTTCCTGAGAACCTGAAAGACATAGCACGACCTTACCAGGCCACAGGCTACAATTGGATGCGCTTTCTTTATGAAAACAAATTTGGGGCCTGCCTTGCCGATGACATGGGCCTAGGTAAGACTCTTCAAACAATCATGTTTCTTCAAAGCATAGTCGATCAAGTTGATAAAATTCTTGTAGTTTGCCCCGTTTCAATCTTAATCAACTGGCAAAATGAAATTGCGAAGTTCTCCAATATGGATGTTCATTGTTACTATGGGACAGACAGGGAAAAACCAAAAGAAGATACTAAAATAATACTTACAAGTTATGGCGTCATGAAAAAAGAGGCCTACTCTACTTTTGCAGATATGAAGTTTGATGTCCTTATTATGGACGAAGTACAGCACTTGAAAAACATTCGCTCTCAGGGAGCGACTGCCGCCAGAACCCTAAAGGCAAACTTCAGAATTTGTCTTACAGGTACGCCTGTTGAAAATGATCTTTCAGAGTTTTACAACATAATGGACTTGAGTATCCCTGGTATATGGGGAGAGATGAGCTTTTTTAGATCAAGTTCTAATAAGAAAAGCCGTCTTCTCGCCAGGCAAACTGTAAGGCCTTTTATTCTTAGAAGAACCAAAGAACAGGTCTTAACAGAGTTGCCGGAAAAAGAAGAAAATCATGTATACCTAAACTTCACAGACGAAGAAAGAGAGCACTATCTCTCCACTTTGGTTAATATCAAAAAGAGAATGGAAGTCGCTCAAAAAGGCAGAAAATATAGTGAGATTCTAAAAAGCCTTCTACAGCTTAGGCAACTATGTTTGTGGCAAAAAACACAGGCCCTTCGAAGTTCAAAAGTAGACTTTTTAATGGAAAACCTAGAGGTTCTTCTAGAAGAAGGGCACAAAGTTTTAGTGTTTAGCCAGTTCACAACTTACTTGGACATTATTCAAAATAAGGTCAGAGAAAGAAGCTACATACATGCTAGAATCGATGGCTCTCAAACTCTAAAAAAGAGACAGGCCGAAGTTGAAAGGTTTCAAGATGGTGATGCCCAGGTATTTCTGATATCCCTTAAGGCCGGTGGTGTGGGGCTTAACCTAACTGCCGCCAGCTACATTTTCTTAATGGATCCTTGGTGGAATCCGGCCGTTGAAAACCAAGCAATTGACAGGGCCTATCGTATTGGACAAGAGAATAAACTTACTGTTTATAGGCCAATTATAAAAGACTCTGTGGAAGAAAAAGTACTTGTCCTACAAAACAGCAAAAAGGAGCTCTTTAAAGATCTCATGGCATCAGATGAAGAGTCCTTTTTCAATGGCAAGCTAAGCATGGAAGACTTTCAAGCGCTCTTAGAATAGATTTTATCTAATGTAGAGAGCGCCCTCTTCAACTCTGTCAGAGGAGGGATCATAGTTGTCACATGTTTTGACAATCTCTCTCTTAACCGCAAAGCCAACATTTTGATTATTGAGTTCAAATGGATATGGGTATTCTTTAAATCTATCCATTCCGCCAGGTTTTGTTACATAGCCAAACTGGTTCTCATCTTCTGTATACACCTGAATATAAGTAATCCCCACATAACGATCAGATAGCTTGTATGGAAAATGTTTAGCGTGAAGCCCCAATGTTGCTTGCACTCTTCTAGATGTTGAAAAAGTTACCCCGGCCTCGATACTCATAGCAAGACTTCCGCCAATACCTAAGGCCTCAGCAGACACAGTAGAGGTAAGAGATACCTTCATGCTTCTGCTCTCACCCCATTGGGCCATAAAAAATGAGGAGTCATGGCAAGATTCTTCAAAGTAAGGAAGGTAAGCAACCTGTTCCTCCTCACTTATTACATTGTAAACAGTGACGTATCTGTAATAGTCATAGTCTTGTAGAAAGCTTGCTTTATTGGCCTTCCCAACAATAACTTTATCGTAGTATCTTTTATTAATCGGGTCATAAGCACTTGGTGTAACACTTGGAAAGCTTTTAGTCCTGCCTTCTTCAAAAAGAAGGTATTTCGGAATCTGCACAATTTCAGCGTCCTCGACATCAAAATCCATGGAATAGGAATAATTAATCAATGCGAAAAATAATATTATAAGTTTCATGACTCCCCTTTTCTTGAGCAAACGCTATCTAGTGCGAGGAGGAAATGAAAGGGTGAGGCCTAGAACCATGTAAGAATTACAGACTAAACAGAGAAAACGCTTAAAGTTTTGGTTACAAACCAAACGACCAAGGTGATTTTGGTGCTGAAGTATAAAAGTGAGAGTATAGACATTGCAATCTTTTCCATCAGAAAAAGTATAGCAAGCTCTATCACTCACATGGAGATAACAAGGAGTTTTTGTAAAAATTACTGGTTAATTGCTTCTCTTCTCATTCCATAAGTCCAGTCTCCCGTGACTACCCAGTCTCCGACAAGCAGTCCAAGGACAAGTCCCCAAGAGCCAACTTTTCCAAGTGGCTCACGACACATGATTTCAAACATTGCAATATTCAAGGCCATGGCCTTGATGTCGAAAAGAACATTTCTAGCACGGTAAAATGCCCAGCGATCTGCACCCTTGTTTCCAGTTTGCAATAAAGGCAACTCGCCCATATTTGCCAGATACATTCTTTCGGCCAGAAGCTCAAGCATAACCTCTCTTCCCTCTTCAGTTTCAAGATCTTCCTGAGTTATCTTGAACTCATCATCCAAACTGGAGTAAGTAGAAAGGTTAAAATATCTATCTAGAAGATTTTTAGTGTTTGCAAGCTTACTCTTCTCATCTAGAAATCCCAAAAGTTCCTTAACATCCTGATCAAAGGTTGGGCTTTTCTTAAGCTGCTCAAGCTCCTCCTCAATCACACTAGGTCTCAATGGGCCATCTTGATAGATTTGTTGGAAATATCTCCCATAGCCTTTTGTGCCAAAAAGCATGTCATAAGAGCCGGCACTAACAACATCAATTGCTCCAAACTTGATATAACCATCAAGATATTTGGCCCAAAATCCTTTGTCGGTATTCGTTACGATTAAATTGGAAGCATAAGTGAATAAGAATCCCATTGCCATTTCTTGACCAAGTTTTTCCCAGAAATACTGATCCTCGTCTTTTTTGTCCCAGTTCTTGGTTAAATAGAAGAATGGAGTTCCTGTAAAACTTAAGGCCCACTTAAATCGCTTAAACTTCTTTTTGGCAGACTCTAGCTGAGCACTTCCGCCACCATTACAACCATTTAGAAGTTTTCTGAAGATGCTGGCCTCTGCAAGTGCTTGTGTCCTGGCCCTCTCTACAAGAGCAGGTGATAGCTTTGTTCGTTCCACTTCCATCTTTATGCGAGTTATTTTATCTTGATCGTATGGAAGACCTCTTCTTTGAAGGTCAATGATTTCATCAAACTCCTTCATGAGTCTCTCTTTTTCCTGCATTTGAAAGTCTCGGGTGATCGCCGTATAGCGTCGCTCTTCCATGTCCTTAACTTTTCTTCTTTGAACAATGAATTGTTTATGTGGAGGCAATGCCTCATTAGGTACAAAGAATCTTTTATTGGAAGGATACTTATAGATCTGTTCTATATTCTTAAGAGCATCGGCAACTTTGTAATTTGGCAAATAATCAAGATAAACTAAAAACTCGGTAAAACGCTCAAATGACTCTTGATCCCTTTTTAGTTTCATTCCATGTTTAAGAGCAATCTCAAGTTGCTCATGAGTTAATCTCGATTTAGTTAGTACTCTTTTGTATTCAGCTTTCAAAAAGCTTGGAATTTCAGAATTTGCCAGGATGTTTCTAATGCTTTCTTCTCGGCTTAAATTTGCTGGTGTACTCTTTAGAAATGCCTTATGAGGCTTGAACCACGACTCTACATTATACCACTTTGGACTATACTTTGCGTAAATTCCATTGATGTTCTTCATTGCAGATTTCATTTTTAAAGTATGTGATTTCTTTCCAGCATACTTTTCAAGGTATTCTACATATAGCCTAAAGGTATCAAATGCCTTTTTATTATTTCTAAGGTAAAGACCGCTATCAATAGCAAGCTGTAGATCATCAGCACTTAGACCTGAAATTCTCAGAACTTGCTCATAATCTTTTGCCAATCTTGGGCCTAGCTCACTTTCTTTAATCAGCTTCTCTATTAGTTTGGCCTTTTTAGGGTCAATGTTTACGCTGCCTACCAACATCTTTCTAACAGTTGAATATGTGAACCTTGCGTTTTCAAATTCTTTTTGAACAAAGATTCTTCTTAGATCTCTGGCTGAGACAAGTTCGGAGTCTTTCATTAAGTTTGCAAGCTTAGAGAGATTATTTACATAAACAGGATCTCTGGAGACAAAGTTAGATAATGTTTCTAAAAATTTAACTCTGGCCTCGGGAGTTCCAAACTCTCCAGATTCCTCCAGAGCATCAAGGTAGTTTTTCTCTAAAAACTCTTCATCCCACAGACTTGTTTTTTCATAGCCCATAGTTTCTGCAGGAATGCGGCCATTTAACAATTTCACGAAATTTATTTCGCACGGAGACAACTTACCTTTAGATTCAAGGTAACTCTTAGGATTAGTAACACCCTTCTTCACGGCCTGCGGGGTCATCGCCCACGACATATTGTTTGCGAACAGTGCGATCAGCAACGTAAAATTTAAGAACTTGGTCATTTAGTATCCTTGTTTGCAGTTTCTTATCGACAAGGATGAGAGTTAAATTGAGCGAAAAGTTAAGTAAATTGAAGCATTATCAATTGGATAAATGATATTTGTTTTTATATGAGAACTGAATATCCGAATTTTGGTCTAAGAAATCCTGAATTCCTTCATTTCTAAGTTCACATGCAGGGCACTCACCGCAACCATAGCCTTTTTGTCCTTCATAACAGCTGATTGTATTTTCAAGTAAGTACTCGAGTTTTCCCATCTGATAAGCGGCATCCAAAGTTTGCTTTTTAGACATAAAAACAAGCGGAGTCTTTATCTCAAAACCAGGGTTTGCGAAGTCCAATCTTAATGCGGCCTGAACAATATCCATATATTTGCGTGAACAATCTCTGTATCCAGAGTTTGCCTCCTCAAGCTCAATCACACCCATGTAGATAGAGTTTGCTCCTAGGAAGTCGGCGTGGATACTTGCAACTCTGGCCATAAGACCATTCCTTCCAACGACCATTGTGTTGGGAACCTCTCCCTCTTTGTGTTGAATTTCTAGAGAATGGCCGATCAAGGAAGATTCTGTAATTTGTTGAAGACAATCAAGATTTACAATAATTTGATCCACACCCCAATCACTGCAGATTTTCTGTGCCTGCTTTATTTCCTCTGTGTGTCTTTGCCCATAAGTGAAAGTCATGCTCAAGACATTCTCGGCACCATGCTTTTCAACGGCCAGTGCCAAGCAAATGCTTGAATCCATACCACCAGAGTGAACTACTACTGCTTGCTTTTGAATCTTTTTATCAGTCATGCAATCTACTTACTTCTTTTTAATCCAACTGGAAAGGGTTTCTCCCTTTTCCCACTCATAAGCTGTTTTAATTATGAATGCCAAATCGTCATACTTTGGCCTCCAGCCAATAGTTTCTTTAATTTTGTCAGCAATACTTACCAGCTCTGCAGGGTCACCAGCTCTTCTTGGGGCCTCTTCCACTGCATAATTAACACCAGTAACTTCTTTTACAGCATTTACCACTTCTCTTACAGAAAAGCCGTGTCCGTAGCCGCAATTAAACACTTCACTTTTTTTGTTTTTAAATAAGAAGTCCAAAGCGTCCAAGTGAGCTTGAGCTAGGTCCATTACGTGAATGTAGTCCCTGACACCTGTGCCATCTGGTGTATTAAAGTCGGTGCCAAATATATACGTTTTTTCTCTTTTTCCTGCAGCGGCCTCACAGTTCACTTTTATAAGGTGGGTAGCACCAGGAAAGGCCTGTCCAATTTTGCCTTCGGGGTCAGCACCTGAGACATTAAAGTATCTAAGTGCCACATAATTAAAGCCCTCATGAGCTGTAGAAGTATCTTTTAGCATAAGCTCCGTCATGAATTTTGACTGTCCGTATGGGTTAATTGGCTCTTTATTGGTTTCTTCGGTCGCCCTTCCGGTTTCAAGCATTCCATAGACCGCGGCAGTGGAAGAAAAAATAAAGTTTTCCACATTATATTTCACACACATTTTCACAAGGTTTAAGGAGTTCAGCGTGTTGTTTGTGTAGTATTTAAGAGGATTCTCAACACTTTCAGGAACAACAATGGAACCCGCAAAGTGCATTACGCCGTCAATTTTGTTGTTTGAAAAGACATTTTCAAGGGCCTTCAAATCTTCTAAGTCCCCTACTACAAGCTCGCCAAACGTCACTGCATTTCTGAAACCAGTGGATAAATTGTCGTATACAATGACATTATGCCCTGCTTCTCCAAGAAGTTTAACCACATGGGATCCGATGTATCCCGCTCCCCCTGTCACCAAAATTGTCTTATTGCTCATTGTTTCCTCTTATTGGCAAATTCATTAAAAATCAGGTTTAATCACACTATTATGAATAAGCTTATTTTTCTATCCCTTTTGGCGTTTTTAACCTTTGCGCACGCTCAGATCGACACAATGCAAGACAGACCAGATCTAAAGTGGCAAACGATTGAAGACAAAAATTTCCAAGTCATTTTTCCAAGCACTAGCGAGAGTGAGGCAAACTACATCTTAAACCTCCTCAATTATTATCGGGATCCGGTAAATGGAAGCTATGACGCCAATCTTAGAAATTGGCCATTGGTTCTTAGAACTGAAAGAGCAAAGCCCAATGGTTTTGTAGCACTGATGCCAAGAAGAAGTGAATGGTTCTCTCATGCTGCAATCACTCCTATTATTTCTTCACTAGAGTGGAACCAAAGTTTGGCGATTCATGAGTACCGCCACATGGTGCAATATGATTTTTTAAAAAGGGACAACCTTCAATACGGATACTATCTTTTTGGAGAATTTGGGCAGGCTGCATTAATGGCACTCACGGCACCCCAGTGGTATTTTGAAGGCGATGCGGTATGGGCGGAGACAGTTCTGTCAGATGCTGGCAGAGGCAGAAACCCAAGATTTAGCACCCGTCTAAAGGCCATGGTCTTAAATAACAACATCCCCAGTTACGATGAGTTCCTGGGCGACGTTTACACTACAAAGATTCCAAATCATTATGTTTTTGGGTATTACTTAATAACAAGGGCCTATAACATTTATGGAGAAGGTGTTTGGAGAGAAGTCATATCCAATGCCGCAAAGTCTCCAGTTAATCCATTCACATTCTATAATGCTTTTGAGCACGTAACAGGAAAATCTTTTAAAGATTTTTTCAATGAGACAGCGAGTGAATTAAAAAATGAATGGAAAGGCCAAGTTTCAAACACCAACACCATTTATACCGAGTACGATCAACCTATAAATAGTTCAGAAGGTCTCTATTACCTAAAAAAGGATCTCGACAGTTTTTGGACACTTTATAAAGATGACAAAGAAATCACGACACTAGATGTTGAGCCAAGGTTTTCCAAAATAGACATCAGAAGAAAAAAACTGGTGTACACACAATTTCTTCCCCACTTTAGATATGGGTACAAGGATTATGCTGATTTATTTTTGTTTGATCTAAAATCAAAATCTACAAAACAAATTACAAAAGGTAGAAGGCTTTTTCACCCTTCTGTTCATCCGTCCAAGGACCAAATTCTAGCAGTAGAATTTGAACAGGATTTTAAGGTCAGTCTCTTTGACTTTGAAGGAAAGAGGCTCCAAGAGATAAAACCTTTCAACTATACGGTGGCAGAGGCCGTTTGGCATAATGATCATGCAGTTGCAATTGCATTTGATAAAGAGGGGATGAAATACATTGGAAAGCTAGATTTGATCACATACAAGTTTACGCCAATGCAAAAGGCCCTTAGAAACAATGTCTACAACCTAAGAGTCGCGGATGACAAAGTTTATTTCGAAGCTGATGATGATGGTATTATTAATGTATTTTCGATGAACCTAAGCGATGGAAAGCTTTCGAGATGCACCAATGAGACTATCGCCGCATTTGCGCCATTCGTTCAGGATACATCACTTAGCTATGTTGAAGAAATTGGAAATGGGCAGAGTATCAAAAGTGTTAAGCTTGATTGCTCTGAAGTGGAAGACCTACATTCAAACTATTTAGGAAACTCCCCCAGCACGGATTATCACAATACTGAGAAAGTTGCTGTAGATGACTTTTATAAATTGCATACAAAGAAGCATGTAACAAAAGAATACAACGAACTTCACGGAGCTTTTAAACCTCACTCATGGAATTTTTTCGGTGGTCGTGGCCTTCAACTTGGAGTGAGTGCTCAAAACTATTTAAACACACTTTCTTCAAATGCAGCTATTGGGGAGGGAGTAAATGAAAATGGGCTTTTTGCAAATTTATCCTTAAATTACAAAAAGTTTTACCCAATAGTTTCTTTCAATCTAGACTATCAGGAAAGAGCGAATGATGTGGACCAATGGAGTGAATCATTCATTGGAGCAGGCATAACACTTCCCTACCAGCATAGACACGGACTATTTAATTCCCTTAGCTCACTAACTGTAAATGGAGGAAAGCTAGAGGTATCAGAAAGAAAGACAGCAAGGTCTTACGAGCTCGATGATGAGGGTCTTCTACTTTCAAGTGTGATTTTTCAGACAAGTTTTTTAAAAGATAGAAGATTCAGAGAACTTATTCCAAGCTTTGGAGCAAACCTTCAGGCACAGTATATTGATGCGAGTGCAGAACAAACAGATACGTTTTCAAGTTATCTTGGTTACGCAAAGTTGGATATCTTCACTCCAGGAGTGTTAGCAAATCATGGAATGAAGCTTAGTTTGAGTTCAGAATACAGAACGGCCGACCCATTTTCTTACAGAATAGCCTCGCCGGCAGAGAGTATAAATAACTATGCCTTCTCCAGAGGTTATGAGTTTGAATACGTATCTGACTGGCAAAAGGCATCATTGAATTACATGACACCAATTTCTTATCCAAATCATGCATTTGGTAAATGGCTATATATCAACAGGGTTTACACAAACCTTTACTATGACCACACAAAGACAAGTATCCCTCAAAGTCTAAATTCTTTTGGAGCTGAGATGTTCTTTGAAACACTCACCCTTAGATTGATACCTTTGACTTATGGACTAAGATACATAAATACCCTGGAGAAAAATGAGAATCTCTTTGAGTTCTTTTTTAACCTAGATTTGGTGTATTAGTGGAAGATATTCTTTTAGCTTTTAGCTTAGGGCTCTCCGGAGGAATCTCTCCGGGGCCTATGCTGGTGCTTGTTTTAAGTCAAACGATTCAATATGGGCTTAAAGAGGGACTTAAGGTTACACTTGGACCACTCATATCCGATGCTCCAATAATTATTGCTGCATACTTTTTTACCAATCAGATCCCTGTGAGTTTCCTAAATTGGCTCTACTTGCCTGGGGGCATGTACCTAATTTATATGGCAAAGCATTCATGGCAAATTAATTTCGACTCAATGGATGTAACAAAACCTGTGGCAAACTCCATTAAAAAAGGAGTGATGACAAATATCCTAAACCCGGCCCCATATCTATTTTGGCTTACAATAGGAGCACCAATAATCATAAGACAAAGTGCTTCAAAGATGTCCGTATTCTTTCTTGCCTTCTACAGCGCTCTACTAGGAACAAAGGTACTAATTGCATACCTAATTTCCATAGGTAGAAACAACCAAAAGGCCTTGAACTATATTTCAAAGTCTTTGGCACTTATCATATTTATTTATGGGGTTTATTTTATGTTTTTGTGGGGGAAGGTGATTTGGGAAGGCAAAGGCCTTCCCGTATGATTATTGTACACTCTTAAAAGCGTTTACTCTTCCATGTCCCAGCATGCCTCTATATTTTTCATTCTTTTCTTCGATATCATCTGCACCCATGTAAAGTCGCTCTTTTACTTCATTAGCACTTAAATTAGGATGAGCGGACCAGATAAGAGCGGCAACAGCGGCTGCAACAGGAGAGGCCATAGATGTGCCATACAGAGAGCCATATGTATTAAACTTTCTATTAACGGTTGAAAGCACTGGATCCCCAGGAGCGCAAATATCGATACCTTCCCCATAGTTTGAAAAAGAGCTCTTCTTATCTTCCTGCCAGCTGGATGATTTAACAGAGCAAACTAAGATTATGTCTTCCAACTTTACTCTAGCAGGATCTTTTTTACGATTGTTGCCTGCAGAGTTAAAAATTAAAACATCATTTGATACTGCATATTGAATGGCATCTAGATAAACTTTGTCATTTACAAGAATATCAATGTTGTAGCTTGTATTGATAATCTTGGCCCCATGGTTCACAGCATAGTGATATGTTTCAGCAACAATAGCACTTGTCCAACGTCCTTGTTCACCGTACCAACGAAGAGGCATGACTTTGACATTTGGAGCAATCCCAACGACCCCTAAATTATTTCCGGCCTTAGCAGCAATGATTCCAGAAATATGGGTGCCGTGAGTGGTAGTATCCTCGCTAACATCATTGTCATTTGCGATAAAGTCCCAGCCATATACATCATCTACATAGCCGTTATTGTCGTCATCGATATTATTTCCAGGGATTTCTTCTTGGTTAGTCCACCATTGTCCCTGCATATCTTCATGATCAATTCTGAATTCATTGTCAGTTACGGCCACAATAACTTCAGAGTCACCTTTTGTGACATTCCATGCATTGATAGTCTGAATCATCCCATGGTGATATTGATCTCCAAATCTTTCATCATTTGGAGTGCTTTCCATGTAGTTTCCATAGTAGGCATAATTTGGCCACCCCTCGATTTCCGCACTTTCAGGAGCGTTTATAAGATAGAGATTTTTCCCAAGCCTTTTCTTAATGTTTAAAATTGATTTTTGATCAATATTCTTAACGATGTACTCGCCCGGAATTTGAACTCTAAAGTGTTCTCCATGTTTTACAGGAAGTGCCCATGACAACATAGGAACGATTGCAATTGCTGAAATCCATTTCATTTTTTCTCCTAATCTACTTGAAATTTTTTCTCGTCTATAACTTTTTGTTTTCTAATTTCTTTGGTTTTAAACTCTACCTGAGCAAGGTACTTTCCTTTCACAAGCGTAACTTCTCTTTTTCCTCTAAGTTCAGTTAATTCTTCTTCATTTCCCCAGAACCCTCTTTTGAACCACCGAATCTCAAGACCTGGAAGGTCTACAGTCTCAATCCGTACTTTTTCAGCGACTTTTACATTATCAATTAGATTTACCACTTTGAAAAACCTAAGCCATATGTTTTCTTGGTCAACTGGACAAAATACTTTTGAGCGCATATTTCTCATCAAGCACTGGTTATGAGTTGGCCTAAAGCCTCTTTCTTCCGAATAAGCATCAAACACATTAAATGCTCCAACAACATTAGGTTTGAAGTTGTAATTTTTAGGGAAAGCATAGGCGTTGGCATAGGCCAATACATTGTCCCCATCTTGGGAGTGATCATGAACTCTAATCTCATGCTGGCCAGAACCCAGCTCTGTTCTAACGGTATTAAAGAAACTTCTGTCTTCAGTAAAAACCCCATCAAGCTCAAGCTCCTTGCCATCAAGCAAAACCTTAACTTCTTCACTATTTGTCCAACCAACCGAGCTCAACTTCATAGAAAAAGTGTGGCCTGGAGCATTTGGAAAGGAAAAGGAGTCTACAAAATCAGAGTTCGTTAGATCTTTCCAGACGTATGCTCCAGTTAAGAATTTGGCCCTGTGAACTTCGACTTCCCCCTCGATCCAGTGCTTCCATGGCACATTTGAGCTTCTTGAAAAATTTGCGCCGCTATAGACTTGTCCGCCATCATATTCCTCGCCCACGTTGGAAAAGTTGTGTCCGAGCTCATGTCTTAAAACCATAGAGCCAGAATTTAAAGACCTTGTGGTGATTGCATATCTTCCACCAAGTCCACCATAGTAATCATCATTGGCAATCACAATGGGGTAATCAACTTTACTTGAGGCCAGATTTAGGGCCCTTTCCATAGCAAGTCGATCACCTGGCATAATACCTCTTTTAGAGCCCTTTGGTGCCCTATAAAGACCAAATGCAGTGTCTTTTTCAATTAAGTCTGTGATTCCGGAGTCATTACTGGATGTATACACAGCGTAGATATTAAAAAGAGGCAAATAAGACTTGAATGTAACCTCTCTAAAGAGGTCATCAACCATTCTATTTACATCGTTATAATACTTTTCTTTTTCCTCTAAGGTGTAGCCATCGCCAATAATAACTAGAACGATTCGATTTTCATCACTACCAGTTTTTACTAGCTCTCTTACCTCGCTATTGGGAAGAACAACTTTAGACTTTTTACTAAACAATACTTTTTTCTGTTCAGAGGTGATTTCATCTTCGGGTATAAGCCACTCTTGATATTGAACGTTTTCTGTAGCAACTTTTTCGGCAATAGATTCGCGGATGTCTTTTAATAGAACTTTTTCTTCCACTAGCTTATTAATTTTTTGAACTGATTCGACTTTAACTTTTCCAGATCTCACAGTTTGCTTTACCAAGTACGAAGCAAACAATTGACTGGAAACGATTAGACCAATTGCGACAACTTTAAACATGAAACTCTCCTTGAAGGAAGTATTCTTCCAAGACCCCGATAGTCCGTCAAAGGCAATGCACAATATATAAGTATGCTCTGCACAGTTTTCGCAGTGCTTCTCAACTTACTAGGTTCTCCTACTATTTTTCCTAGGTAGAGCTGGTAAATTTGAATGATCTCCTTAAACCATTGAGTTAATAGGTTTTATTTTGATTCTCATGAGTCTAATATGAGGTCTATGAGCAAAGTATTGATAAGCCAAAAAGACCTTCACGCCACCAAAAGTGGTGTCCCTAGAATCGTTCACCAACAACTTCGTTTTTTTTCGAGTCAAGGACATGAGGCATACGCTATAGCTGAAAGAATTGATAAACAAGCTGTGCATGCATCCGGGGGAATGCCCTATAAGACATTTAGATGGCCTATCAGCGGATATTATCGCCGAATCAATTACCAAAAGAGAGTTGCCAAAGCGGTAAAGAAACTAAAGCCAGAGCTTGTTATCGGGCACGGCGATATTGTAGAGCAAGATATTTGTTATATTCACAACTGTGTTCACTTAGCCTACAGGCTCATTAATGGAAAAGATATTCCAGATGATCACGAAGTTGGAAGAATTCATGCAGAGATTCTCACAAAGCAAAAGTTCAAGGTATTGGTTTGCAACTCTCAAATGATGAAAAACGATCTAATGGATAGGTTTGGCGTTCCCGAGGCAATGATAGAAGTTCTTTACCCAATGTATTCCTCAGAAAAGTTCAATCCTGAAAGTGGGAACAGAGAAGGTAAGAGAGCTGAGCTTGGATTAAAAAATGAAGAAGTTGTCATTGGTTTTATTACTTCAGGTAACTTCAAAAAAAGAAACCTCTCTCTTGTTATCGAGGCAGTTTCAAAACTTAAAAAGATTTCAAGTGTGCCAATTAAAGTGCTTGTGGCCGGAAAAGATAAAACAGAAAAGTATCAAGAAAGAATAGACGCTTTAGAGATGGCACAAGATTTCATATTTCTTCCATCAATTGATCGAGTTGAAGACTACTACGCTGCTAGCGATATTTTTGTACTACCCGCCCACATAGAAGAATTTGGCCTAAGTATTATGGAGGCCATGGGTTGTGGAAAAGCTGTCATAACAACAAATATGACTGGGGCCAGCGAATTAATTGAGGGTGAGTCTAGAAACTTCATCCTCAAAGAAAGTTCAGTTGATGAATTATCCACAAAGCTTCAGCAGCTTGTCGAATCTCCTGAGCTTGTATCATCATTAGGAATATTTAATTCAAAGGTTGCGATCAAACATAGCAGGGTTTCAAAAGAACGAGATTTCGGTCACTTATTAACTAAGAGAGGTTTTAGATTTTAGTTCAAATGAAGCTCAAAACCCCCTAAAACCAATATTATTGATATCTTTTATCATTTAAGCGCGCTATACTGTTCCGACTTTTGGAGTTTATTTTCGGCCATTTGATTAACGTTGATGATCTTCGGCGCCGAAATGCCATTATATAAATTATAACAATATGAATAGAAACGACTCTGGATACCAGGGTTGAATTTAAAAAGGACATGTATTTTGGAAAAACTAGGTGCAGTATCAGTAAAGGTCACAGAATCCGACAACGTAAATTGGGCTCTTAAAAAATTTAAGAGACTTTGCGACAAAAGAGGAATCACTAAAGAGTACCGTGCTAGAAAAGAGTACAAAAAGCCATCTGTAGAAATGAAAGAAAAACAAGAAGCTGCAGAGAAAAGAAGGCTTAAAGAGCTTAGAAAGAAAAGAGGAAGACGTAGTCGTAAGATATAGTCTTACCCTCTTCGTCGCTTACAAGGAGAATTAAATGAGCGCAAAAATTTATGTAGGAAACCTTTCTTGGAACACTGAAAATGAAGGGTTAGAGAGCCTTTTCTCTCAGTACGGAAGTGTTGTTTCAGCTAAGGTTATCACTGATCGTGAAACTGGCAGAAGCAGAGGTTTCGGATTCATTGAAATGTCTAACAGCGACGAAGCAGCTGCTGCAATCGAAGCTCTTAACAACTATGAGCACGACGGAAGAAATCTTCGTGTAAACGAAGCTGAAGACAAGCCGAGAAAAAACTTCGGTGGTGGAAACGGCGGCGGAAGAAGATTCTAATTTGCCAACACCTTTATTGAGAAGGGACTATGAAGAGCTTGCAAAGCATCGTCCCTCTCAAAACCAAATAATAAAGCTCCTCAAACAACCTGAATTTTTTAGATTGCCAAGAGGAGCCACTTCAAGAAATCAATCCAAACGACTCGATAAAATCTTAGGTTTTAAAATTTCAAAAGTTGAACAAAAGCTTTTAAAAAAGTACAAGGCCTACTACAGTCTTGATCAGTCAGGAAGAAAGCAGAAGTACCAAGGTTGTGAAACCTGGATAGGACTACATCCGCAGGTTCTTCAAACTCCTTATAATGAAATTTTCGACTTCTTCGAAGTTCTTAAAGTGCACAATCCAAAATCAATTGTCGATATCGGAGCAGGCTATGGAAGAGTTGGCCTTGTTATGGCGAGCATGTTTCCAGAAGCAACTTTCTCTGGATATGAAATAGTTGAAAAACGTCTTGAGGAAGGCAACCGAATCTTTGAAAGATTGGAGCTCGATCAATGTCAGATGTATTACGCTGACCTATCCAAAGAGAGCTTCACCCCTCCTATTGCCGATATTTACTTTATTTATGATTTTAGTGATCCATTAGATATTAGAAAGATTTTAGGTCAACTTCGTGCAGTTAATGAAAATAGAAAAGCTTTTGTTATAGCCAAAGGTGAATTTATTCAACCCATTCTAACAAAGTATCCTGAGTTTAAATCAATTGTGCCTTTGGCCAAAGGTAAGAGCTGGGATATCCTCCAGCTCAATTAATTAAATTCTTTTACCTACAGCGTAGTAATCAAAGCCTTCTTCTTTAACTTGTGAAGTCTTGTATAGATTTCTACCATCAAAGATAACAGGTGTTTTAAGAGCTGCTTTTAATTCACTAAAGTCTGGAATTCTGAATTCTTTCCACTCAGTAAGTACCACAAGACCATCAGCTCCTTTACAAGCATCGTACTTGTATTCAACTTTCTCAGCGTCCAGTTTGTGCTCATTTGCATATTTTTCAAAATTATCATCAGCAACAGGATCAAAAAACTTAACCTTTGCACCAGCTTCAGTAAGAGCTTTGGCCATATAGATCGCGGGCGTCTCTCTGATGTCATCAGTATTTGCTTTAAATGCAACTCCCCAAAAAGCAAAAGTCTTGCCTTTAAGGTCACCCTTAAAGTGCTTTTTAATCTTTTGGAACATGTATGTTTTTTGCTCGTCATTCACCTCTTCAGTGGCGTTGATGACTTTTAGGTCAAGATCATGTTTTTTGGCAGTATGAATTAATGCCTTAACATCCTTAGGAAAGCAAGATCCACCATAGCCAGGGCCTGGATACAAGAATTTAGTACCAATTCTTGAATCCATAGAGATTCCGTGACGAACTTCTTCAACATCTGCTCCAGTTAGGTCACATAGCCTTGCCATCTCGTTCATAAAAGAGATCTTCATGGCAAGAAAGCAGTTTGCTGAATACTTAGTCATTTCAGCTGAAAGGTTGCTCATTTGAATTGTTCTAGAGATTTGTCTATTGAATGGCTCGTATAGCTCTTCCATAACTTTGAAAGCTTCGTCATTGTCAGTACCAATGATTACTCTTTCAGGCTTCATAAAGTCATTTACAGCAGAGCCTTCTTTTAGAAACTCAGGATTATTAACAACTATAAATTTCTTATCCGTTTTTTCAGAAAGATATTTTTTAACGTTTTCTCCAGTCCCAACTGGAACCGTTGATTTTAGAACTACAATCAGTCCATCTCTCATATAAGGAATTAGTGAATCAAGAGCTGCGTAAACATACTTAAGATCAGCTGAACCATCATCGCCACTTGGAGTTCCAACGGCCATAAATACAGCTTTTGCCTCTTTTACCGATTCATAATCAGTTGAGAAGAAGATTCTTTTATCATCGATGTTTCTTCGCATCATTGGCTCAAGGCCAGGCTCATATATCGGAGACTTTCCATCTCTCATCATTTTGACTTTATTTTCATCTATATCGATACAAGTTACCTTGTTGCCCATTTCTGCAAAACAAGTACCCGTTACAAGACCTACATAACCAGTTCCAACGACTGAAATCTTCATATAAAACTCCTTAAAGAAGTCTTTAATATACTAGATTATAGTGAATTTTCCATGAGTTTTTGGCATGAGGGCCACACCAAACCTGAGCTTTTAGCTGTGCTTTAGACCTATTGAGCTGACATGCAAAAACAATACTTTAGGCCGTTGAATTTGAATTAATAAAACGCCCAACTTCCACCAAGATTCACCCGAGCTCCAGCTTGTTCATCCTCGGTGTAGCCAAAAGTGATTGTTGGCCCAGTTTTGTCTTTTTTAAGCCAACTTTTTGAACCCACCACCTCTGTCACTGAATATGAGCCAGGTGCAAATGCTGGCATATCTTTAGTTATGGGTGCTTGGTGCTTGGCCTCAAATCTGTAATTTCTTTTAGTGTCCTCAAGAGCTGCCCTGACTGCATAGTAGTCTCCAATATTTCTGGTGTAGATTGCAGCGTCCAAAGAAGCGTTTAAGTTCTTAGTGGCCTCATATGAAATACCTGACTTGTAGTTGACGCTGTTTAAAATAATGCCTTTTCCAGAGAGGCTGTTCTCAGCTTGGGCCTGTGCATCTTTATTCCAAATAAATGTTTCAGCTTCAACCCTTACATAAGCTCCTACTTCATCACCTCTATACCTAGCTTCAGCACCAGGGGTCAAGGTAACCGATGGTTCAGGCATAACTCCAGTTTCCACTTCTTCTCCAGTGGCCTTATCTACAACTACACTTTTTGATAGTTGAATTTCACCCCTTAAGTCTAAATTGGCCGCCACCGAAAACTTGTCTGTCGCCTTATAAGTAAAAGTTGGGTTTTGTCTCATGTAGCCATAAAAGCCCTGAGTGCTCACTGTTTTATACGCTGTTTCACCATCAGTTTTATAGAGGGAAGCTCCATACTCTATTCCGTTTACGGCCGAGTTGAAAGTGACCGCTGATACCTTTGTTCCATCTGAGAGTTCACCTGTTACAATGGCACCTTCACCAAAATCTGAATTTGTGTACACTTTATTAATGTTGTAGTTCTTTGAGATATCATTATCGGTCTTAAAGCCTGACGCTTCTCTCAGCATTTTACCCAGCTCAGTAGGCATTTGTAGTACAGCTTTCCCCTTGGCGTCGTACACTCTATAAGCAATCCCTGTCACTGGCATTCTCCCGCCTTGCTTAAGCTGTGCTACACCTTTGTTGGAATCATCAGCCTGAGTTTCATTATAGTTAATTTTATATAATTTCGATGGGTCATTGGGATCAACAATCGCAAACGTTTGGTGAGATCCTTGAGCGGCTTGATATCCAACTCTATAAATATGTTTTGGATCGATTCCAAGCTCTATAGCAATTTCAGACTGTGCAGCAACAATATCTCTACATGTTCCACCCTCTTCTCCACTACCTAGAGTTGAAAATAATTGCTCTATGCTTACGACACTTTTATCACCGGAGTTGGCCCTCTCCTCAGAGTAATTGGTCAGAAATTTTCCACCTAGTTGTGAAAGAAATTCAAGTTTTTCCCCATAAGTGAGTTTGTCTTTTAAAAATCTAAAGCTCTCCCTCCACTCCAATGGGTTTTGAATTGAGTCAGACAAGACCTGCTCCACGCCTAGAATCGACTCAGGGATGTCCAGGTCAAACCTAACCTTTATGTATTTTTTCATGTGACTTACTTTCTCTTCCTTTGAAAGTGTGCTCCATTTAGCTTTAATGTCTTCACGGTACTTAAGATAATGACGTACTAGCACATTGTAGTCATCCACCCATGCTTGATCGTTATCCCTCATAAATTGAGTATATCTGCTGTAGCTAAAATCAGAGAGCTCTCTTTCCAACTGATCACCAGTATTGTAGCTTGCGTAAGCTCCAACAACCCACTTCCTTTTGGATACAATGTCTTTGATTTCTTCTCTATCTTTTAGAGCATCTGAATACTGGCCTTCAACGCAGTTTACACCAACATTTCCTGGGCCAGTATTTTTATCGATTGATACATTTCTGTCTGCGTTAACGATTTGTCTGATTTCATCTTGGTAGTGGGCATAGGCCACGAGCCTTTCAGTACCTTCGGTGTCTTGCTTAAAATCATCATTTACTGGAGCAAGCTTTTGCACAATTTGATGAGACTCTTCGGCCAAAACCGCGATCCGTCCCAAGTCTGTTGTTGCCGCAAATGTTGAGGTAGAAAGAATTAAAAATATTGAGGCCGATGTTTTAAACATATAATCACCTTAAATAGTCTTATCTTTCTTTTCGGCTTAAATATCTAAATTTATTAATAACTTTACAAAAAATATGAACAATAAGGTTTCAATATAGAAAGCTTTAAAGCAAGGTTAACACTTTGATTGGTATTGCTAAGTTTCCTTAATAAAAAGGCCTTACTATCCCAAAGTATTTAATGATTCTTTATATGAAATCTGAGCTATAGCACTTCGTTGAAAATTTTGGCTTCCAGAGTGAAACTGTAGGGATTTAACTTCCAGACACAGGAATTTATAAAATCATTTAGGCCTATAAGAGAGACGAGATTTACGAAGAAGCCCCCCAAAGCTTCGCTCTAAGATTCGATGTATTTATTCGGTAAACAAACTTTTTGCCTTGTTTAATCTCATCAAGGAGTTCTTTACCTAGCAGGTCTTTCAGCTCCCTCCGTGCTATTTCACGAGACTTACCAATATCAGAAGAATATTCCTCTATAGATATGACTTTGTGTTTATTCAAGCTTAAACGCTGAAGCAATGAAACCTGATTACGTGTTAGATTATCTTTGTCCTCTAAAGCTGTAATTTTCATTAGAAACTCTAGTTTTCTTTCGACTTTACCTACTGCAGTGACAAGAGAATCTAAGCAAAAATCTATAAAATAAGTAACATCTAAGTCATGCTCTTTGACCAAATCAAAAGATTTCACATACCTTTTTCCATGTGACTTTAAGTCTGCTGACACAGATAAAAGTTCCACAAATTTCAAATCGTTTTTAATCGATTTAAAGTAAAAGAGTGTTCTTGCAGTTCGTCCGTTTCCATCAAAAAATGGATGAATAAAAGCTGTGAAATAATGAAGAAGTATTCCCTTAATCAATCCATGCAAAAAACGAGGGTGATTCGTCGTTAGCTCAATTGCTTCGCCCAGTGCCTCATTTATCTTGTTATGAGGTATTCCTTCATGCTTTCCCACGTATACGGTATCGTTTCGAAATTTTCCACAAAAGTTTGCATCATCTCCCGATAGCGTATTATTTGAAACAATTTCGTGAATCTTTAGAATTAATCCAGTTGAAACAGGTAGCACAGCATTGTCTTTAATCCATTTCATCGCATTGTAGTTATTGATTAACATCCATTCATCTTTATTTTTTGGACCTTCACAAGATGCGATTAAGGCCTTGGCCTTTGAACGAGTGCTATTCGCACCTTCGTAGATAGCTGAAGTTACGGCCTCCTCTACAGAGGCATTCGATATAAATTCGTTTTTAAACACACTTTGGGTGCTAATTGTTTCAAATAAATTAACTCCAGCTGTTTCTATGTACTGAATTTTTTTCAAAATAGAATCAGAAGGGTAAAACCAAAACTTTTTATCTATGGATTTGAAAAAGAACGGAATCGATCCCATTTTTCGGTAGGTTTGAATTTTTTCCTTGAGTTGTGGCCAATCTTTTTTTGATTCACCAAGTTTGTCCAAACGATACTTGATATCCTCTAAAGGTACATACCGTTCCTGAGTATACTTCAACCATAACTCAGTATTTAAAAACTCAAACTCAAACATACTATTTCCTACAAAATTTTCAAACATTTCTTGTGGTTAGCTACAAAAAAGGTTAAATAAATAGTATCATGTCAGTAGGCTACAACACAGTCTTTCTACAAATTTTTCCCCTAAAGTTTGTAGAAAAATGAAGTCATGACAATTTCTCAATTAAAATCAAATACTTACAACTACAACATTTTATGCAAATTTGAGCTCTTGTGAGTTCACATTCCTACGAGGTATTCAAAGTCTTCATATGATAGTCCAGTTTTTACAAATGCAGCTTTTTTGATATTGAAGACCTCTTCGCTAAATAAGCCTTCAATGTACTCAATACAACATTCCGAACCGCAATGAAGTCACATGATTTCAAGCTCTTAGTGATAAACAGGTTAATCACTCTTTGCATATTTTCTCTGACAATCAATTGTAAACTGAGTGTACAGATGGTAAAGTGTATACCTGGTTTACGTCATAAATAGGAAATTTAATGGCTAAACCAATTCGGCCCACAAAAAAGACTGATAGAGAGCTCTTCAGACTTATAAATAAGATGCTTACTAACGGCGAGTACGTTTTTAAAAGGCACGCCAAATCACGTCAAAAAGATCGGGCAATAAGTGACTTAGAAGTTCTGGATATATTAGAGGGAAAACGCAATAGAAACCGACACCGAAATAAAAGAAAAGATAAATATGAAATCGGAAATGAAGACTGGAACTACTGTATCGAAGGAAACAATTTAGATAAGAAGAAGATGAGAATAATAATTTCATTTGAAAACGGCCTGATTCCAATAATAACCGTTATGTGGATTGAGTAATTAAAGAGTCACTATGAAAACGAAAACTGCAAAAAATTATACCTACAATGGTCTTGGCTTCCCTATTAAGCTTCAAAATATAACCTTGATGCTAATAGATGATGAGTGGTCTCCAAGGATTGATATTAGAAAAGTAGCTGTAAATGCAATTAGAGAACTTCCCTATCAAAAAGAAAGGCTGACAGGCCACCAGATTAAATTCATAAGAACATATTTTGAAATGTCTCTTAGGGAGTTTGCATCAAAAGTTGTAAGTGAGTCCCACAACGCAGTTGCCAAGTGGGAAAGATTTGGAGCCGAACCAACAAACATGGATGAAAATATTGAGAGCATGCTTAGGCTCTACATCATTGACAAGGTTTCAACTAGAACCAAAAAACAGGCACAGGAATTTATAAAATCATTCAGAATCATTAGAGAGATGAGCTTCATAAAAAAGACCCCAAAGCCTCTTTTGATAAGGGCCTAAAGACTTTTTAGTGCAATGACCTTCCCACAAGGTACTCAAAGTCTTCATAAGATAGTCCATTTTTTGCAAATGCCGCTTTTTTGATATTGAAGTCCTCTTCACTGAAAAGACCTTCTATTGCCAAGGTCTTTCGCTGCTTTAGAGTTTCAATCTTCTCTTCTATGCTTTCTCGTTTAATTAACTTATTTTTTTGGCCCATTCTGTGAGCTCTGTCGGTTGCTTGGGACTCTGCTGTCGGACTCCACCATGGGTCCAATCGAAAGACGTAATTTGAACAAGTGAGATTAGAGTTTAATCAATGTTGAGAGAGGTTCTTTAGGAATTTATTAATTTCATATATAACTTGGCCAATTTCTTTTGGACCTTGATTAACCTTATTATAGAATTGTGTCCAAGAGGGTCCAAGTTGCTCGCTAAAATCATCAATAGGCTGAAAGTTGGTTTTTCTTCTAGAGAAAGTTTCTTCTATAGCACGTTTAGTTTTCTCATAATCAAGAATATTGTTGTTAATGAGCATATAACAATCAAAGTAATCCTTCATTCTTGAGTTTAGAGTTTTCAGTTCAATAATTGCTTGAAGTTTTTCGGAAAAAATAAATTCTGGAGGATACGCTAAAATCTCAACACTGCCACCTAAAAGAGGCCTCCCCCTATATTCTAAAACACCTAGCTCAATTTTAAATTCATCAACCACATCTCCGATACCAATATCGATCTGAAGTCTATTCTTCATCTTGCCAAACGAAACATCTATTTTGATTCTGTAACCAGGATATTGCTTATGCCCAACTTCCAGTTTAGCAACACTCGATCTGCTAAACTCAAAGAAGTCCTCCAAATCAACTTCACAGACTTGTTGAAAAATCTTTTCTACATTTTCAGAATTGCCTTCTATATCCTTTAGAAGGAAGTCAATATCTTTAGTTTCTCTTCCTGTTTCAACGTATTGCTGAAGACAAAGGCCACCTTTAAATATTAGATTCTCTCTAGCTTTAGAATTTCCAACTCTTGCCAAGAATCGCTCAAAGGTAAGCTTTTGAAATAGCTCCATGAACGTTCTATTTGAATCTTTTGCAATTACTTTTAACCTTGCTCGGAGTGATTCACTATTCACAATTCTTACCGTTATTTTTACTTAGCCATTGCAAATAAGCAGTAAAGGATTCTCGGCTTATTTTTGGATAATCCTTGGCATTTGCTTCGGCTACCTCTTTAATTATTTCTATAACCTTATACGCTTTGAGTACCTTTGCAGTAGTTAGAAGCTTCTCAATGTTAATCTTCTCTTCTTCTTGTGACATATAAGCACGTAGGGCCGTTACTGCTGTTTCCTCTGGAAGAAATTTAAATGCATCACACACGCTTCGCTCTGCTGTGGTGATTTTGACCTCTTGCCCAGCTATTATTATTTCTTCCACCCCTGTTTCCAGATCCCTAGGCCTTATAAATCTCGTGTTTTTTGCGGTTTGCGGTATTGCATGGTTGTTTGGAATAGCAAGCCAAAACTCCCGTCCAATATCTTCTGTGATATCCCAAAAATTAAGTGCAGAAATCAGGCAAATCACTGAGGACTTTATGCTTTTGGCCCTCAGAGCAAGATCTTGGTAACCAAAATCATCTTCGCTATCGAAACCTGGAAAGATGTAAAGTCCCCGCCCAATTCTTTCAAGCTTTCCTTCTTTTATATAAAACGAGAGCATTCGAGAACTTATACCAAGCTTTTTGGCCTCTTTGGTCGTAAAGCTTTTTTTTTCGTACTCCTTCCTTAGTACTTGTAATTTATTCTCTTTATTATTCATTGTGTTACAATTCTATGTCAAAAATATCTCCTGACATTACATTACTACAAAACTTAAATAATGTAAATATATTATGTCAATTCAAGTCTATGACATACAATTGTTACATTTTAAGTGCAATTTAGAGCTTACCTTCCCACAAGGTATTCAAAGTCTTCATAAGATAGTCCAGTTTTGGCAAATGCCGCTTTTTTGATATTGAAGGCCTCTTCACTGAAAAGACCTTCTATTGCCAAGGTCTTTCGCTGCTTTAGAGTTTCAATCTTCTCTTCTATGCTTTCTCGCATAATGTAGCGATATACTTGAACCTTGTTCTTTTGCCCCATTCTATGGGCCCTATCTGTGGCCTGGGATTCAGCGGCCGGATTCCACCATGGCTCAACATGAAAGACGTAGTTTGCACACGTTAGATTGAGTCCCACTCCACCTGTTTTAAGAGTCATTCCTAGTACTGCCGCTCCCTCGTATTCTTCATAGTCTTTAAGAATCTTTTCTCTTTTCTTTTTAGGAGTCGCACCAGTGATTATAAAGACCTTTTGACCTTGTTCTTCTAGGCCCTCTTCTATAGCTAGGAGTGTTGTTTTAAAATTTGTGAACACCAGTGACTTGTGCCCTTCTTCAGATATTTGAGAGAGCTGTCCAAATAGTGCCTTAAACTTTGGCGGCTCTTTGTCATACTTTACTTCAGGCAGAGCTTGCGGATAGGAACAAGCTTGTCTCAATCTTAAAATAGCGCTTAAGATCTCAAGCTGGGACTTATTATCCCCTTTAAGATAAACCACTTCTTTGATTTTTTCATTGTACGCAATGGCTATATCTCTATAGATCTTTTCTTGTTTTGCTTCAAAATCAAGCTTAATTGATGTTTCAGTCTTGTCTGGAAGCTCTTTTAAAATCTTTTCTTTAGTTCTTCTCATGACAAGCGGAGCTGTTTTAAGCTTTAAGTATTCTAGATCTTGCTCCATATTTTTAAAATTCACACCCTTGCTGGCCTTAAAATTGAAGGCCTTCATAAAATCAGAGTAACTTCCAAGAGCACCAGGAACAGCAATATCCACTAGAGAGTAAAACTCCCCGTAGTGATTCTCCATCGGAGTACCTGTCAGGCAGAATTTTACATTGCATGGAAACTTCCTGGCATAACCAGTTCGAGTTGCAGTAATATTTTTAAGATTCTGTGCTTCATCAAATAGAGTGATGTTCCAAGTGGCATCGTTTTCAAGGTTCTTGCAGTTCCTATTAAATAAGCCGTAAGTGATAACGGTTAGAGAATTTTTGTTCTTTGCCAGAAACTTTTCATGCTTATCTCTAGTCTGACTTGAATAATTAAATACTGCTATATTTGGAGCAAACTTTTCAACTTCACTCACCCAGTTATATGTAAGAGATGTTGGAACCACCACAAGACAGTGTCCCATCTCATTATTAACTCTAAGCCACTCCAATGCTCCAATTGATTGGATCGTTTTACCAAGCCCCATGTCATCGGCAAGAATGCCACCAAGGCCTAGTCTATAAAGATCAATCATCCATTGAGTGCCAGATTTCTGAAACTGTTTCAGTGGAACTGAATACTCTTCAGTATCAAATTCAAAGCTTATCTTGTCTCTATTTTTAAGCTTTTGATATTCAGAAAGTATCTTCTCCCAGCGCTCTCCCCCCTGCACAGGTATTCCCGCCTCGTGCATTGCAAGTAGCTCCAAGGTCTGACTTTTAGGGATTTGCTCGATTTTTGCATCCCACGAATTACTCTTCTTTACTCCGGCACTTGTGAGTTTTTTCCAAAAGTAATCAAGCCATTTAACCTTTGGAAGAGTAGTTTGAGGAATTAGATAATACTGTCCTTTATGCTCAATACAGCCTTTTCCATGAAAAACGATATCTTCACTTTTATTTACTCTTTTGCCTTTTAAAAATACTTCAGGGTGAAGTTCAAACCAGTCAATTGCCTCGCCTGTTTCGTTGATCTTAAAGATACTTTCAATATCTTCGGCGTTTAATGAGTCTAAGGCCTTGCCGTTCAAGTAAACCTTTGCCCCAGCTGGCACTGTGGTTAAAAGAACTCCCTCAAGAGCATTTTCTATATAAAAGCCTGCTCTATTTTTAGCTTGTTTAAATTCTTTAAATCTCTGCTTTGTAAGAACTTTCTCATCAAGAGTGTTTTTTAATAGATCTGAGATATAGACAAACACCTTTTCAAAGATTGGAGTGATGTTTGTGTCATATAGACTTCCATGAGCTTTAAAGGTGTAAATTCTTTCTTTTCCATCTATGAAAAGAGATAAAAAGTCATTTATGACCTTTGAAGCTTTTGTTCCAAATTCATCTTTCCAAATAAGATCAGCATCTTTTGTAGTCTTTAATACTGCGGCAACAGCAAGTTCACGAATGCTTCTTTTAAGCTTAGTGTCTGCCAGTTCTTCTTCTTTTGCCCTAATTGCTTCATGAAACAATAGATGAAAAAATCCAGCGTGACGCAGAAGCTTTAAGACATTTTGGCGCTTGGATCCTTTGGCCTGGGGTGCAAGCTCACTATTGTCTTCATAAAAGAAAGATCCAAGTCCACTCTCAAGAGCACTTATTATGTATTTAAGCTCCACCTGATGTAGCGCAATTCTTTCATCATCAAAATTTAATGAAAACTCAATAACGCTTTCATTTTGATCAGCTAGTTCGATATTAATACCAAGCTTGTCTGGTTCCACCCACTCGCATTCAATCTCGAGGCTTTGATGGTATTTGTCATTAAATAGATCAAGCCAGTAGTGAAAGCTTCCCCAATCAATGTCTTCTGGGAATTTAAGTTTTAAATCCCCTTTAAGTCCTCGATTTCTCCAAAAGTTCATCTCTTCTTTATAAGAGCTTCTAAATAAAGTCTTACTAGGCCTGTGATAATAAGAAGCGTTTCCTATATAGACACAATCATTAAAGTCATCAAATGGAGTCACTTCCAAATATAGATCTCTATCCCCTTGGACAAGTCTCCATTCAGACTTCCCTAGATTTTCAAAGCTTCTAACCTCTAAAATGCTACTTATATCTTCAAAGAGATTTTCAGCAAGATACACCCTCTTTTGATCATCCAAGGAATGAGCTAAAACGTTTTTTAAAAAGTTATTCTCATAGCGATCCCCATATACTCCAAGAAACTCAAATGGACTAAAGTCCAATTCTGAGACATCGAAGCTCAGTTCTTCAAAAAACTCAGGGCCTATAAGAGCGGAGTATGGATGAAAGTAGATATCTTTTAGAGAAACCAAAGTTTGATCTGAAAATAATAAGAAACTATGGCCTAGTTGCGTTTGATTCCAGTAGGCCCTACTTCCGAGAACGTTTTCAAAAAACTCATGAAATCTCTCATGAATATCAGTCTCAAGAATCAATGTTGGATACGGCTCATCTCCATGAGATACAAATCTTTCATAAAGATACTCATCAACCACGTGGTAATCAGTCTTTACTCTTTCTGCTTCTATGTGAAAAAGCCTTCGCATTCCACTGGATAGCTCAGTTTCCACATCAAGCACAACACCTATAAACTCTATCTTGTGTCCATCAATAAATGAGCCAACTACATTTCTAACGGCATCCACATCGACTTTTATCTCCCAANGATGTGGAAGCTCATCATTTAAAAGCANATGAAAAAATGCCATGGACCTGTCAACCAGCTGTGTATTAGCACCTGAGCATACAACACTGCCGCTTTTAAAGATCTTTACCGCGGCAACATCACCCAACTCATTTTGAAGAACACCCAATAAAGCATCGTCATGCCTGTGAAAGAACCAGTTAAATTTAGAATGATTGGCAGCAAGCCACTGCCTAAAGTTTGCCTTATTGAAAGGATATTTGAATTCTTCTTTAAATGTTGAGAACTCTATTTTTTTCACTAACTTTTTTCTTTAAGTTTAAAGGCCTGAGAAAGAGAGTATATAAAGAACATGATGTGAGAGTTGGTGTTATCAAATAAAAGCTCAACTTGCCCAGCAGCGGTGAAGGCCATTATGTAAGATGCAATGGCCCAACCAAATGCACTCTTCATTGAGACCATCTCTATAAACCACACAAGTAAGAAACCAAAAAGAAGTATTATTCCCAATACTCCGTAGTTTGCTCCATGTTCCAGGAAGATATTATGAGCATGGCCAGAATAGTCTTTTGCCCAAATGTCGTATTCTTTTTTGATTCGTGGAACATTGTAACTAAACTGGTCAGGACCTAAGCCCAATACAGGATTATCCTTAATCGCCATAGCCGCACTATAAAACTGGCTCATTCTAACAGTATTGGACCCATCTTTGATGTTGATAAATCTATTCTTTATAACCCCTGTAAAACTTGCAGCCACAACGGTGATACCAAATAAGAATCCAAGCCCAACCAGTCCCTTGGCAATTCTTGGTCTGTAGCGATAAAGAAGAAATGGCAACGCTACCAATAGCCCTAGAACAGCTCCTCTAGTCTGTGCTGTTCCAATTGCAAGAAAGCAGAAGATCACTGCGGCCCAAATGAGCTTGGAACCAGAGACAATGTTTTTAATCTTTTCTCGATTAAAATACATAGAAAGTCCCAGAAGAAACAAAAACGATGAGGCATATCCATATCTCATATAATTAGTGAAGCCGCCTGAACGTATATGGTAGTCTCCAAACCTCCACTTCACCGGGTCAAATCCAAACCAGGCCTTTGAGATTCCAACAAAAAAGCCCACAATTATTACAAAAGACAAGATTTGAAGCAACCTTCTCCATCTCCAAACACTTGTGTTCTTCGCAAAATAAATGAGTGGATAAATAAAAAGCCAGCCAAACAGATAGAACTTAAGCTCTTGAAAGGCCTTGCCAGGCTTCACAAGTGTATCAAGATTAACAAACGCACTAATCAGTCCCCACCCGAACAAAGCGATTAAAAACCATGAACTTTTTGGGATCTTAACCTCTTTATATGAGTCTTTAAAAACAAGTATTGCAGGGATAGCAATTAGAATATGAAATAGAGATACAACGGTTGGACTTGAAATAACTCCCAAGGCCAAAAAGACCATTGACCAGTAAATCCATTTAAATTTTTTATCAGTTGTTTCAGTAAGCATTTTTATTAATAAAACCTTTCCAGAAAGTCATAAAGAGGATTGAGATATCAAGCCACAATGACCAGTTTCTAATATAGTAGAGATCGCATTCAATTCTCTTAGCAATACTTGTGTCNCCTCTCCAGCCATTGACTTGTGCCCAGCCAGTGATTCCGGCCTTCATTTTATGACGCAACATATATGCAGGAATCTCATGCCTAAACTTATTAACAAAGATGGGACGCTCAGGTCTNGGCCCTACTAGGCTCATATCCCCTACAAAAACATTCCATAACTGAGGGAGCTCATCTAGAGAGGTTTTCCTAAGAAAGCTTCCAATTCTAGTGACCCTTGGATCATTTTTTACAGTCCAACCTTCTTTGTTTGCACTTCCAGTCACCATGGATCTAAATTTCCACATCTTAAACTCTTTGCCATCAACTCCCATTCTTACCTGTCCGTAAAAGATTGGACCTTTGGAAGTAAGCTTTACCAGTGCTGCAATGGTTAATAGAAGTGGTGAAATCACAATCATNCCAATACCAGTTGCCAAAACGTCCATCAGCCTTTTTAAAAATAGGCTAAAGGATTTAAAGTTTGGCTCGTTNTAAACCATCATAGGCTGGCCTAGAAAGTCTTGAACCTCATAGCCAAGAAGAGAATGCTGAGTGTCAGGTAAAACCACAACCGGAACTAGTTCTTCTGAAAATCTTTTAAGGACTGTTTCCACTTTTTCATAGTCTTTATTGTCATATCCTAAAACAATCAAGTCTGGTCTTTTATTTTCAACCAGCTCAACAGTTAGATTATCTAGGTCACTTGCATCCTTGTCATACCAATGAAGTAGTTCGATATTTTTAAGTTTATCTACTTTTTCAAGATATTCATGTGCGGCCTTGCCTGTTCCGGCCATAATGAGTTTCATTGTTCTCTTGCTAAATAGCTTTCTAAACACAACCTTGCTAAAAACCAGAAGAGTTGTAGATGCTANAAAGTAAAATAACACCACAGTTCTAGACATTTTNTATGTAGATAGAAAGTAGGTCAGAACTACAAAGACCATGACACTTACAAAGTTGGCCTTTATCTGNGCNANNATNTCTTTGGGAAGNGTCTCCANTTGCTTGGACTTATANATCTTTTCGTTTTTAAAGAAATAGACGCTAAGCACCACAAGTAGGAACCCATAGCTTACATACCAAGANAGAAGNCCTTGTTGAGTGCCGGGAATATCAGTTTCAAATCTTAAGAAATAAGAAAGTAGCCAAGTTCCATAAACTATTAATTGGTCCACCACCTTCTGAGTGAAGAATAGTCCGCTATTTTTTTGCCTAATCACCTGAAAAGTCCTTTAAATTGTTCACCATAATATAATAAGATAGCCCCAATTATGAAAGTAGTATTATTACATGACTGGCTCACGGGTTTTCGTGGTGGAGAGAGAGTATTGGAGGCATTTTGCGAGATGTTCCCTGATGCTCCAATTTACACCCTCATTCACAAAAAGGGATCAACTTCACCTACTATTGAATCGAGAGAGATCGTCACCTCTTTTTTAGATAAAATCCCAGGCATTCATGAAAACTACAGAAAATTTTTGCCACTAATGCCACTTGCGGCACAGATGCTTAAAATCAAACATGATGCCGACCTAGTGCTATCAAGCTCTCACTGTGTCATTAAAGGTGTAAAAAAGCCAAAAGGCTCAAGGCATGTTTGTTATATTCATAGCCCTATGCGCTATATATACGATCAATTCGATAATTATTTTGGCAATGCTTCACCTCACATAAAGCTTGCGGCCCACATGTGTAGGCCCTACCTTCAATGGTGGGACAAAAGAAGCAATAAAAACGTGGACTTATTTCTTCCAAACTCAAATTTTGTAAAACAAAGAATAGAGAAATACTACGGAACAGACACTCCTTGCCAGGTTGTTCATCCATTTGTTGATCTTGCCGACTTTAAAGAGGTTCAGGCAAATCCGCCTAAAAAAGAAGACTTCTACCTCATGGTCACAGCATTCGCTCCAAATAAAAGAGTAGACCTTGCAATAGATGCTTTCAATGAGCTGGGACTTCCATTAAAAATCATAGGTGGTGGAAGCGAGGAAGAGATAAGCTCTCTTAAATTCAGAGCAAATGACAACATAGAATTTCTAGGAAGAGTTTCCAGAGAAGAGGTCATACAACACTACGCAAAAGCAAAAGCATTCATATTCCCAGGAGTGGAAGACTTTGGAATCACCCCTCTAGAAGCAATGGCCGCAGGAACACCCGTAGTTGCCTACAAAGCAGGAGGTGTTCTAGAAACATTGACAGATGCCACATCCATCTTCTTTTCATCTCCGAACACGAAATCATTAATTGATGCTGTATCAAAGCTTAAAGCTCACTCCCAAGAATCTCTTAAAAGCAGGGCTGATGAGTTTAAAAAAGAGAGATTTACTGACCAAGTAAGTGAGGTCATTAAATGAAAAAACTATTATTTTGC
>PBFR01000007.1 GCA_002718735.1 Halobacteriovoraceae bacterium
TTAAATTTATTGAGGAAATGCGAGAGGTTGTTGACCCTTCACCATGTGAAGAATTTTGGGTCTTCAAATTTAATGGTGTTTGCGGTGCATCCTGAGGAAATAAGTTCGATATGAGTCATGAGCGGCTTTTTTAGTAAAATTTAATTACCACATTGAATTTCATTAAAAAGGAAACACTCATGACTCCCGAGAATTATCTCTTAAAGAAGCTAATGCTTCCAGACCTAAAGTTGTTAAAAGTTGAAAAAATCTCCAATAAAACCCTTCACTACCATTGTGTGAAGAAGACAAAATGGGAAGTGTGTCGCAAGTGTCCCACCAAATCCTATACTGTTCACGACCACAGAACCGTCTCCATTAGAGACACTAAACTGCAATATAAAAATGTTCGCTTAATTATTAAAAAGAGAAGATTCAGGTGTCCAAAGTGTAAGTCCGTTTTCACTGAATCAGTTAATGGAATTCGTCCTCGCCACCGTACTTCTGAGAAATATCGCAACAAACTTCTTTTTGATTATAAAAACTTCCACACAACAAAGTCTGTTGCCTCCATTGCTAGGTGCTCTGACACTCTTGTTAGCAAAGTTATTAATGAACGACTTGAACTTGAGCTTAGAAAGTCTCGAAATACTCCATGGGGCAAAACTGTTTTAATTGATGAGCATGCCTTTAAAAAAGACCCCATTACTGGAAGAAAGTCGTTTGTGACGTCGTTTGTTGATAATAATCGGAAGTGCCTCAGAGAGCTTGCTCCGAGCCGTTTTCACGATGAGATGTTTAGATCAATTCAGCACATTCCTGGAAGGGAGAATGTCACTCACGCTGTAATTGATATGACTGGAACTTATAAAAACTTTATTGAAAGCTACTTTCCCAACGCAAGAATTGTTGTGGATAAATTTCATGTCATTAGATTAATTCACCCAGCAATTAGAAAGTATCGAAAAGAAGTTACAGGGGATAGAAGATCAAATCCAATCCGCAATCTTCTTTTAACAAATAGGAAGCGATTACAACCTTACCAGAAAAGGGCCGTAACAAGGTTTTGTAGTGAAAATCCAAATGTTAATGAGGTCTATAGGTTTAAAGAGCGGATAACTAATTTTTATAACATTAAGGGTTTTAACCAGGCCTCTAGAGTTCTGACAAAGATAACTGATGACATGGCCAGATCAAAACTCAAAGAAATACGCACGTTAAGGAAGACGTTAATGAAGTGGCGAAAAGAGATTCTTCGCTACTTTAAAACGGGTCTCACCAATGCTCGGGTAGAAGGATTTAACCGAAAATGTAAATTGATTCAGAGAACATCTTATGGTCTCAGATCCTTCGAAAATTACAGATTAAGAGCACTCTACAGCTGTAGTTAGGGCCTCAGGTAAGAAACCACTAAGACTGGAATCTGCATGATTTTTGGACGTGTGTCATCCTCCCGCAATCACCGGGCGGATATCGCTGTGTCTAAAATGTTCAAAAACCGTTGAATTTAAATAAAAAAGGTGCGATATGAAGTTTGAAAAACTGAAATCAGTCGCTCGAACTGGTCTCTCATTGGGCTTCTTTAAGAATCGCCCACCATTAACTTTCTAGATCCAGAATTTTATTGTTTGAATATTGATTGGTTTCTACCAGGAAAGAGTGGAGATTAACCCGAGAACTTGTTCTCCTCTGAAACAGAAAAACGAAGTTAGAAAACTTATAAAGAGTATTACCTTATTTCTGCAAATTCTGGGTCTTCAAAATCTTGAGCGAGCAATATCCATTCGATTTACGACTTAATCCACTCAATTCTAGTTTTAAGCTATAATGCTGATCGATGGTATTGTTTAAAAGATAGCGTGTAGAAGTGTAAGCTTACTGAGCAAAAGAGCTTTGTTGATAGAGAACTTTGGACCTTAACTTACTCGAGAAATAATGTTTTCTGAAAAAAAGGCAAAAAAAAAGACCGCTTAAGCGATCCTCTATTTTCTGAAATAAAAAATGGNGGGAGCGAAGGGACTCGAACCCTCGGCCTTCTGCGTGACAGGCAGACGTTATAACCAACTTAACTACGCCCCCGCATTTCAGTAAGAAAGAATATATTGTTGTCAGCTCAAACAGTCAAGAAATAATTATTAATTTTTTTGAATTTCTTGCAAATTAAACAAATTTCATATTCTCCTTAAAAGCGCTAAAATCTAGAAAAAGGAAGCTTATGCAATTTTTCGAGGCCCTTTGGGGATATATAGCCATTTCAGCACCTTACCTTCTCCTTGGATTAATCCTCTCTGGATTTATTAAACAATTTGTTCCANTGGAGAAAGTAAAGAAGTGGCTTGGCANAGACAACTTTGGCTCTGTTTTCAAAGCATCGCTNGTAGGAGTTCCACTACCGTTGTGCTCNTGCTCTGTGATACCCACGGCCGTGACTCTACGAAAATCTGGGGCCAGTAAAGCAAGTACCAGCTCCTTTTTAATTTCAACTCCCGAGTCTGGTGTGGATTCAATCGCAGTAACTTATGCAATGATGGATCTGCCAATGACGGTATTAAGACCTGTTGCTGCTTTTTTCTCAGCTTTTGTTGCCGGTACATTCCAAATGTTTTTTAACAAGGATGAATCAGAGAAAGACCCTGAACCAAAAATAGATAAGAAGGCCTGTTGTGGATCCGGTCTTACAAATAATGTTGTAAAAGCTCCTCTATCTACACAGGTAAAGAGTGCTCTACGCTATGGATTTAAGGATCTCATAGACGATATTGCTTTTTGGCTTCTTATTGGTCTGGTGCTTGGGGCCATAATCCAGGTCTTAGTACCTGAAAATTTCTTTCAAAGCCTAAGCGTTAATCAGAGTCGTTTGTTAATTTTGGCCGTGGGTGTTCCTGTATATATATGTGCCTCGGCTACAACTCCTATAGCAGCGTCTTTAATACTTAAAGGAATGAGCCCTGGAACGGCCTTGTTGCTGTTACTAGTTGGACCTGCCACAAACGCATCGAATATAATGGTCCTTCAAAAATACATTGGTAAAAAAGGAGTTTTTCTAAATGTATTGGCTGTAATCCTTGTTGCATTAGTATTTAGCTTTATAACTGACTACTTATATTTAAACTTTTTTCAAACTAACTGGGCAGTGGGAGAGCTGCATGATCATGAAATGATCACTTGGTGGGAAAAGGCATGCGGTGNNGTTCTAAGCGTCCTAATTATTAAGGGTGTTGTTTCCGANAAGGTTAAACCTTGGTTTGAAAGTAAAGGAAAAGAGTCTTGCTGCGGATGAAAAGTGTATTTATCACAGGTGCTAGTTCTGGACTAGGCCTGGAGCTTGCTAAGTTATATAAGTCCAAAGGCTTTAGAGTCGGTATATGTGCCAGAAGAAAGGATGTTCTTGATGGCCTTTCTAAGGAGTACGGGCTTGAAGCTTTTGTTGTGGATGTTAGGGTGCGGGATCAGCTACTTCAAGCGATTCAAACTTTTTCAGAATCTGGCCTAGATATTGTAATTGCCAATGCAGGCAAAAGTTATGAGAACAAAACCAGACTTCCAAATTTTAATACAGCAAGGGAGTTGGTTGAAATTAATCTAAATGGGGTGCTAAACACTTTTGAAGCTGCCCTTGAGGTGATGCTCAAACAAAGAAGTGGACAACTGGTTGCTATATCCTCTATTGCTGCACTGAATGGATTGCCAGGTGTCTCGGCCTATAGTGCCACTAAGGCAGCTGTTGGGAAACTGTGCGAATCTTTGAGCTTAGACTTAAAAAAAGAGAATATAAGTGTGACCTGTGTTTATCCTGGATTTATAGACACTCCTTTGACGCAAAAAAATCCTCATCCCATGCCTTCTATGATTAGCGTGGAGCAAGCGGCGAATGAAGTTTATAAGGGAGTTGAGAGTAGAAAGTTAAGAGTATTCTTTCCTTTTAAGTTTACTTTAATGGTTAGAATTTTATCAGTGATGCCAAGGCGCATATACTCTAAAATAATGTCTATGAAACGTTTTAACTATTCAGTTGAAGATTAAGGAGATATTTTATGAAGTTTTTAATTTTAGCAGCATTTTTGACAATGTTTGTTTCATGCAAAGAGGAAAGTGTTGAGACTAAGAAGCCGGTTAAGATAGAGAGTGCTGAGGCCGCTTTACCTGATGAGTTGCAAGATCCTGAGGATTGCGATGAAAAACTAGAAAAACTGGAAGAAGAGCCTGTGGAAATCAGTTTAGGAGAGAATCCTGACGCAGGTTGTACGATCGAATAAATATCTAAGTTGTTCAATTGGTCTGACCTCTTTATGCTCTAATTAAAGAGGTCAGTATGTATAGAATTGAAAAAGACTCCATGGGAGAGGTCAAAATCTCCCAAGACAAGTATTGGGGTGCTCAAACCCAAAGATCACTTGAGAACTTTCCCATAAGTAACGAAACATTTCCAAATGAGTTTATTCATAATTATGCCCACCTTAAAAAAGCATGTGCTAAGGCCAATGAGAGTCTGGGTAAGTTAGATGAAAAAAAGTCGCAAGCAATTTGCGAAGCATGTGATGAAATTATTGATGGAAGATTTGACGAACATTTTCCTCTGAAGGTTTGGCAGACAGGCTCTGGAACCCAAACAAATATGAATGTAAACGAGGTCATAGCGAATAGGGCCACAGAGCTTTTGGGAGGAGGCCTTGGCGATAAGTTAGTTCACCCAAATGACGATGTAAATATGGGACAATCATCTAATGATACCTTTCCAACTGCAATGCAAATAAGTGCGGCCCTTTCATGTAGGTCAAATTTAATACCGAGCCTTAAGTCCTTTGAAAGCTCTCTCACTAGAAAGGCAGAGGAGTTTAAAAATGAATACAAAATAGGACGGACACACTTGATGGATGCAGTTCCCATGACCGTGGGACAAGAGTTTGGCACTTGGGCTTCACAGGTAAAACAAGCTAGAGAATCATTGGAACATATAATCGCCTGGTGTGAAGAATTGCCTATAGGGGGCACCGCTATTGGTACAGGACTTAACACTTCAAGAAGTTTCTCTAGCCTAGTTGTGGAAGAGTTAAATGAGTCTCTTGGAGCTGACTTCACCGCCAGTTCAAACAAGTTCAGTAAAATAGCCTCTCATGATGATCTATTGGGATTGAGTGGTTCTCTCAAAATTTGTGCTTCAACACTTATGAAAATTGCAAATGACATTCGTCTTTTGGGAAGTGGCCCTAGGTGTGGATTAAGTGAATTATTACTGCCGGAGAATGAACCGGGAAGCTCTATTATGCCGGGTAAAGTGAATCCAACTCAATGTGAAGCTATGAGTATGGCCTGTGCCCAGGTTGTGGGAAATGACTGTGCAATCTCTTTTGGTGCCATGCATGGACACTTACAGCTTAATGCATACAAACCATTAATTTTACATAATATACTAAAAAGCATTCGACTTCTTAATGATTCGGTTTCAAGTTTTGAAAAAAGGTGTTTAAAAGGAATCAAGCTCAATCACAATAAGCTCAAACAATACAAAGAGAACTCCCTAATGATTGTTACAGCACTTGCTCCAAAAATTGGTTATGAGAAGGCCTCANAAATTGCTCATAATGCCTATGAGAATGAAACATCAATTTGGGAAGAAGTNGAAAAAGANGGACTCATGGAGCTTAAGGATTTTCANGCGATCATTGACTTTGATAAAATGGCNAATCCTAAGTAGCCCTAACCATGTCATTTTTACATGTCTAGCGACAACGAGTTGCCAGTGAGAACCTCGCTTTATAAAACCCGATAAAATTTTAGGGAAGGGTTATTTTTCAATAGGGGAATTTACATGAAGAAATTACTAGCTTTCGCATTAATTACGGCTGCTGTTAGTCATGCCGCTCCAATTAGTCCAATTGAAGGTTATTACACTACTGATCACTCAAAGTATGAGTTGGAAAAATTCTGGGATGAAGTTGCTAGAATTAACCGCCGTATGGTGGGAGAAGATTGTTTTAAGAGGGCCAACATTTGGTCATATAAACTAGACAAAGACTATGGTGTTAAGTCTAAGAAAGTATTCATGCACTACACCGATAAATTCAACTTTGAGCTTGATGATCAAGGTAGAACTGGCCTTGGAAGATTCTTTGGTCGTCTTGCATCCAGCAATGACGGTTGGGATTTTCATGTTGCTCCGGCCGTAGAAGTTAACGGCACTGATTACATCCTTGATCCGCATATTGTTGATGGGCCTAAACCTGTTGAAGATTGGGTTGAACATCTCACTGAAAGAGGTGAGAGACTTCTTAAAAAACGTCAATATGACCTTCTTGATGATTTAAGAAGTTATAAAAGAAAACTACATAGAGCTTCAAGATCAAGAGCTTCTAGGTATGAGGCCAAGATCGCCGAGATAAAGGGTACTCTTAAAAGGCTTGGGCTGACAGAAGATCCTGACCAGAGAGTCGATATTAGATGCCAAAAAATAACTCATATAATGGAGTTTGATAGAGCTCAACAAGATACTTGGTGCTTTTATCAAGAAACTTCTATGTACTATTATGGACCACTTCAATTAAGATTTCTGAATTACGGAAGCATCGCTCCAGACCAAAGGCAGCCAGTCACTAATTTGGATTACCACACTGAAAGATATTTTCAGGAAGGTAGAAACTACGTTGAAACACGTTGGGACTATGAAAAACTTGATGAATCTTTAGACGAATATAAAGCTAGCTCAAGACCTGAGACAATTCACGAAATATAGATTTAAAATTGACAGCAATTAGCTATACAAAGGTCAGCGATTTTCGCTGACCTTTTTAGTTTTGGATGCTGTCTCATGAATGATGAAGAAATTTTAAAAGGTTATGAATACGAATTAAAAAAACAAGGGGCCAGAGGCTCTGAAACAGTATCCCTTCTTTGTGCAATCTTCTTTCCTTTGTTTGCGATTTTAGACTTTAAAAACAACCCCACAATAGTTTGGCAGTTAATATCTGTTAGGATCTTGGCCAGTATCTTTTTCATTTCAGTATATATTAAAATGAGAAAAACTGAGCATCTCGAAAATCCCTTTGGTATTTTTGGGTTTTTGATTTTGGTGGCAGGCTTTGGTGTAACTGTAATAAACTACATTATAGGCTTTGAGGCGAGTCCCAAGTATGGAATCTTATTAATCATCATTGGGTCGTCAATTTTATGTCCAAGTGATGGCCACAAGGCGTTCTATCTTAATGCGATGCTGGCCATGATTTTTGCATTCGGGGCATTTTTTGAGATGGGAACCTCATTTATTAATGATGGAGAGTTCTTGTTTCATCTGTTTATTGCTGTAACAACAGGTACTATTGGTGCAACGGCATCTCATTTATTCCATGTAACCAAAAGACGGCTATTCTTCTCCCTATTTGAAGCTGAACAAGTAAAAAACTTAATCCGAAAGGAGCTAAAGAGTAAAAAGGTGTCTCTGTCAGAACTAGCTAAAGAGATTGCAGAGACAAAGCACAGATTGGAAGTAAGTCTCAAAACTGAGGAGGAGGCAAAGTGTAAGGCCCAGAAGGCAATGCAGCTTAGAGATGAGTTTATCTCAGTGGCCTCTCATGAATTGAAAACCCCGGTAACTGTTTTAAAAACACAGGCCGAAATATTAAAAATGGGAATTGGAAAAAACGCTTCGTTGGATCTTTCCAATGAAGAAATTGATGAAATCCTAGAGAGCTGCAATAAGAATATGGATAATATCTCCAGATTAATTGATGACATGAGAGATGTCACAAAAATTGAAACTGGAAACTTAAAGCTCTATAAGGAAAAGGTTGATCTTGAAATACTTGTGAAGCGTGTTTTAAAAAATTTCAAGCTATCAAATGGATTAGATGTAACACTTGTCTCAGAAAATAAAGTTATTGGTCGTTGGGATCCTTTTCGAATAGAGCAGGTTGTAGTGAACTTAGTTAGCAATGCAATGAAGTATGGAGATCAAAAACACTCGCCAGAAGTTTATTTGAATGGTGATAGCAATAAGGCCTATCTATCTGTTAAGGATTTTGGTGGGGGGCTAACAGAAGATCAGAAGGTTAAGATATTTGAGAAGTTTTCTGAAGTCAGCAGAATCAAGGGGGTTAAAGGCCTAGGCCTGGGTTTATATATAACCAAAAAGATTGTTGAAGCTCATAAGGGGGTAATAAGAGTGGAGAGTCAAGTGGGGAAAGGCTCAACCTTTAAGGTTGAGCTCCCATTAGGTTAATTTGAGCAAGTAATTACTTTCTTTCTTTTTATATAGTTCTCTGCCATATTCCACAAATACCAGTCACCACGTACGAAGTCTTTTGTGAATAAACTGCTGAACTTCTTAGGGAGAAGCCCCTCGAGCATGCGAGAGAATTCAAAAGGCAGAGCTACTTCATACTTCTTTGAAAAATCAACGGTCTTGCCATTAATTTTTAAAGTCGTGAAAAAACTTACACCGCCAATCCAAGGAATGCTATCTGGAAAGGTGAACAAGGAGTACTTAACACCACCTATTAATGGGGCACTATCATCAAGATCAGCTGAAACTAGAGCCAAAAGTAGGGTGTAGAGTTTCCATCCATTTATTTTAAACTTCATAATCTCCCACCCAGGTCTTCCGTATTCATTAACATGGGGAAAGTTTTCAATGATGTTGCCGTAAGTAATATCTCCCTTAGGAACAGCTTTACCTGTAAATGCTGAAAGATAGAGTCCCACGTTACTGCCAGATTCCTCATGAATAATTTTGGGTAGGTGTTTGAGCCAACAGCCATCGAATTTTTGCTGGTTTCCATCAACATAGCCTGCTAAGTCAATTTCACTTGTCCCAATGACTGAGTCCCACTTATTCCCGGCAAGTGCTCTTCTCGCTCTATAATCCACATCTTCCACAAAGCTTTTAACTTCTTGATCTTCATGTACTGAGGTGAAAGCGTCATGCAGCTTATATGAAACAACCTCAACATCTTTCGGACCTTTAACATCTAAAATGAGACTTCCAACTGCCATTGCATGGGCACCGGTTTGAACAATAGGAATAGAACGTTCTTCTTGATTGATTTGTTTAAAAACTTCATCCAAACGAGTATGGCTGTGACCTCCAATTATCACATCCAACTCTGGATCATCTTTTGCCAATCTCTTATCTTTATCTAATCCTAAGTGGGTTAGAGCTATTACGAGATCTGATCCATCCTCTCTAGCAACTTTTGAATAAGCTCGACTAACTGGAGCGGCCGGGAAAATAAACCCTGGTCTTATCTGGTGCATGAAGTGGAGGCTGTCGGTAGTTAAACCAATTACATCAACTCTAATTCCATCTAAGTCGAAAACAGCACTTGGTTTCAAGAGGCCTTTAAGCTTCATATCTGCAGTGGTTGCAATATTTGCTCCTAAAATCTGTGTTTGGACTCCAGACTCTTTGATTTGATCTGAGAGCATTTTACCACCAAACATGTGATCATGGTTTCCAACTACTGCAGCGTCTACCCCCAGCATATCCAAGGCCTTAAAGGAGCCAATACCGTTGTCGAATAGAAACTGGTAAGAACCCTCTCCAAAGTCTCCTGCATCCAAAACGAGGGAAGGAATGCCATTCTTCTCAGCATCAGCTTTTAGTTTATCAATTAACGTTTTTACTCTTGCATAACCTCCATCTCCACTTCTAGATGGCCCAAAATAAAATGAGTGCAGATCATTTGTGTGAATGATTTGAATTTTTTTGGCCATGGATGCGGTTGAGATTAATAGAGCAGCTAGAATTAATTTCATGAGTTTTCCTTTTGACTTATCAACTTATTGTCTCAGAAAACGTGATGAAAATAATGGTGGAAAAACCTTGCCATGCAAAGCGGCAAGGTTCTTAGGAATTCTTAAGTTTTATTCGGCCTGTCTAGAGGAGTCACTTTCGTCCATGGTGATTGCAAGCTCTACACGTCTATTTGCTGCCCTTCCTTCTTCTGTTTGATTGGAAGCTATAGGGTCAGTAGATGCAACACCCATTGTGTTGATACTTGAAGCTTGAACACCATTTGAAACCAGTATGTTCTTTACTTCGTTTGCTCTTTCTCTAGATAATTTCTCATTAACTGTGCCTGGACCCGTTGAGTCGGTGTGACCAATAATTGTAATTTGGTTCTCAGGGTACTTGCGCATGATGTCTGCCATTTGCTGAAGTCTTTGGCGTGCTTCTGGTCGCACTTGGCTCTTACCTGTTTTAAAAGTAATGTCACCTTTAAGCTTTGTGACAATTCCCTGATCTGTTCGCTTTGTTTCAGCTATTTCTTCCAACTCTTTGGCCTGCTTGTCTAGCTTCTTGCCGTAAGCTCCGCCAGCTATTCCTCCAAGTACACCGCCAATAACAGCACCTTTTCTCTTGTCATCAGAAACAATTGAACCTGCAACCGCTCCCACTGCCGCACCTATGCCAGCACCTTTCTTAGTGTTAATGTTTTCATCTTTTTGTTCACCAGTGGTTGCACACCCGACCAAGGTGGCGATAATCGTAAAAAAGAATAAGTTTTTCATAATCCCTTCCTTTGTTAAAAGTAACTTCGCAAAAGCTTATATAGGAATTATGAGATTATGAAGCCTGTCCAGGCCAGGTTAAACCTGTACAAGGCCTCTACTAAAGAATCTCTGAAGCTTTCTTTGGACTGGATGTATCTAAAATATGAAGATTATACTTTTTACTAAGCTCTTCGCATACCTTGATACCTCTGATTGAATTGCCTCTTTTATCCAAGCGGGGAGAGTAAACAGATATGGCCATTAGGCCTGGGACCACCATTAGAATTCCGCCGGAGACACCACTTTTGGCCGGAAGTCCGATGTCAAAAACCCATTCACCACTATAGTTGTACATCCCACAGGTCAGAATGATACTTAAAATGTGTCTGAGGTTTTCAGGTGAAACACACTGCTTTTTCGTTAAGGGGTTTACCCCATTATTTGCAAGTGTAGCGCCCATCATGGCAAGGTCGGTACTAGTGACATTCGCTGAACATTGCTTGAAATAAAGCTCCAGGTCTTGTTTTAAGTCTTTTCCCAAAATTTGAAAATGTTTAAGAAGGTGGGCAATCGCGTAATTTTTGTCTCCAGACTCTTTTTCCGATTTAAAAGTGGGAGAGTGCACTCTGAGTTTCTTGCCAGCATAGTTGGATAGGCAACCCAAAACCTCTTCCTCTCTAGTTTTCTTTGAGTCTGCATTTACCAAACTTGTGATTGCTATAGCTCCCGAGTTTACCATCGGGTTGAAGGGCCTTCCTTGGTCATCTAGTTTGATTACTGTATCAAAGTCTTCACCTGTGGGCTCGATTCCCACTTTTCTTTCAACAAATTCACTTCCGTATTGCTCAAGAGCAAGTCCATATATAAAAGGCTTTGAAATCGATTGTATTGTAAAATTGGTGTTCACATCACCAACTTCAATGACTTTGCCATTTGCCATAGCGACACTTATTGCAAAAGAGTCTGCATTTACTTGAGATAGGGCCGGGATCGATTTATTGACCTCGCCTGAACGATCATTTTTATATTTCTCGTAAAGAGCCTGAATCTCTTGTTTTAACTTCACATGCACCCCTTTTTTATGATTATAACAATCATTGTCAGTATTATGAGGGGGGCGGAAAAATCATTCTATTCAATCTGCTTTGTAATAGATTGGTATCTTTGTCTGAACTTGGGGTTTAATGAAAGTATCTTGCTAATTTGTTTGTACCGAATCAATGAAAGCTCTTTGTCTTGGTATAGGTATTTTGTAATTTCTTGGTTGAAAGATGTCTCTTTTGTCCTTATAAGCTCTTTTAATTTCTTAAATTTCGAGACTTGAGCTTTGTTTAGTTTTAACAGGGACTTTTTATCTTTTGCTAACAGTTCATTGAAGACATTTTTATCCATTATTGAAGAGATTAGTTTATCAAGCTCATTTTTATGTTTAATTCTTCTCTCTTTTATTTCTCTTGTCTTTTTTGCATGCTTTATAAGGTCTTTTTTAGGAATCTCCACATCTATTGTTTTTATAGCTGCTCTCTTGGGGAGCAGGGGAGCTCTCTTTCTCATTTGAATTTGTTTTTTAAGGTTTTCTTTTGCTTTAAATTTAAGAACCTTAACATCCTTTGGCGCCTTCGCACTGGCAGAAAAGATGATGGTCAAAGTGAATAAGAAGAGACGCATGACAACTCCTTTTAGTCAGGAATTTTACATGTCTAGTTCGCTAAGTCCATGGGGTCCAAGCTTTGGCGAGCTCGAATCTAACGATTGCCAACTTTAAATGTGGCAGAGAGGGTATATTGAACGTCGTATTTCTCAGACTCAGCAACATCTGCACTTCTGTTATAAACCATTGTCGCACTGGCATTAACAGCAAAGACTTTTCCCAATGCCAGAGTCACTCCCGCACCAGCATAAGGGTCGACATAGACAGGTAAGACCTCTTCACGAGTTTGTCCGCTCTCTTTTATGTCTAAAGTTTCTTGTTTTACTCTCGCTCCAGCTCTTAAAAAAGTTCCAAAGTATTTGCTAGTTATTGGATAAGACCTTACGCCGAGCATGGCCCTTCTAGTTAGGCTGGTAACTTCTGAGTCTGTGGAAGGGAAAGTGTCGGTGTAAGTTGATTGAGCTACTTCAAATTCAGCGGAAAAAATGGGCTCTCCATAAATTGCACTTACTCCTAAATATGTTCTTGTAATTTGGCTTGCGGGTTCAGGATACTCTCTTCGAGTTGTTTCAATACTGTATACTGGCTGAACTTTCAGCTCTGCTGCGAGAGAGGTAAATGAAACAGAGGAAATTAAAAGTATAATTATTCTCTTCATGGGTTAATTATCTCATAGTTTAACTGAAGGGAAAGGATGAAGGATTTTCCGAATTAAGAAAGAGAGATCCACAGATCTCTCTCCTAATGTATTGTAATTACTGATCTTGAGTTTGTTGCTGATTTTGATCCTGTTGTTGTTCATCACCAGCTTCGTCGTCACCATTGTCACCATTGTCACCGTCATCGCCATTGTCGCCGTTGTCACCATTGTCACCGTCGTCACCATTGTCACCGTCATCGCCATTGTCGCCGTTGTCACCATTGTCACCGTCGTCACCATTGTCGCCGTCATCACCATTGTCACCGTCGTCACCATTGTCGCCGTCATCACCATTGTCACCATTATCGCCACTATCCTCTTTCTCAATAATTCCGCATGCGATAGGTAGTGTTGCATTTGCTGGTAAGCCTAGTACTGAGGCCGCTGTGTCCGGAAGCTCTACGCTTTCAGGTACGCCGTGAATGATTACATGCTTTCCTTCCAAGTCGAGTTCCTCTCCTTCCCCAAGCTTTACTATTGGATCATCTGGGTTTTCGTCCTCTGCCCTTAAGTCGTTTAGCATATCCTCTAAGTTTGCTGTTTGAGAGTAAAAGTAGCTCCCTGCTTGATCTGCGGTTGGGTACCCCTCAATTCCGCCGGCCTGAGTTAAGAGGTCTCCATCTAAAGGAACGATAATGGGACCGTATTGTGCCACACCCTCAACAACATCAATAATACCATCGTCATTTATATCATCTGCATCTGTAGGGCAGGCCTCTCCTGTGGTTATGTGTTGTAAGTGGACTATATCTACTGGAGCATTGTCTACTTGGATTTCAGCGATGAAATCATCTTGATCGATGATAAATGTTCCTTCTCCCTCTACTTCGCCAGCAAGATCGGAGTTTAGAGCTGTCAGTGTGACCGTATAGGTTTGACTCTCTTCATCAGAACTTTCTGATTCTTCATTTGTGTCAGATTCTTCTTCTGGGGAGTTTTCGCTATCCACTAATGTGGTTGCTTCGTTGGTCTCAGAGGCCTCATCATTTTGATCGCAAGAGGCAACCATTGAGATGAGCCCCAAGCATAGGAGCAGATTTATTATTTTCTTTGCTACATTCATATGTTTCTCCTGGAATAAAAAAGTTTTTACGTAGTGAAATATTAAGCAAGAAAACGGCCATATATTGCTTATTGCACGGCTTGTATGGAGTCCTTTAAAGAAAATTTAGCTCTTTGTGTGAAAGTATTACACTAAGTTGGCCAAGGCCTTGATTGGGGTGTTGAGCTGCGTTATTGTGAGGCCTTTAAAAGGTGGATTAATGATAAAAGCAATAGCGACTCTTCTTTCTTTAGCATTTTGTTTAAATGCTTCAGCGTTGGTTATTAAAGGGGAGGAATCATCTGATCACTTTGTTATAGCCGAAAGATTGAATCAAGATTTTTACTTTCTTGAGTGCAAGGGATCTTATCAAGATTATATCTGTGACTCCTTTTACGAAGTCCCAGTAACATTTTCAAACAACGATATAAAGATGATGGCATCAGACAAGATGGTTGATGCATACCTAGCGGTTCTGGCGGATGTGGGAGTAGTCGCAGCAGCAGTGGCCTTTCCATTTATTGCGGCTAAACTTGAAGTTGCCTATTTCTCAGGCGTTCTTGGCCTAAGTAGTGAGGGGGTTGGGGCTATTTCAGCTTATGCTGGAGCTGGAGCTGGTGCAGTGGGAGCCCCTACGTCTATGATAAGCTTTGATGCTTTGGACCCTTTTGTTCATAGAGATTTATCACTTTCGCTAAGTGCTATTATTAATGAAGTAGATTTTGGTGAACTAGATGATATTGACGGAAAGGAAACAGAACTTGGCCTTGAGGTAACAGTTGAAGATGTGAGAACATCTCAAATAATAAAATCAATTAAGAAGCTTCTAAAAGATCATATTGAAGACAATAGAACGCTTCCACATAAGATTATATTTGGTGAATAAAGTAAGCTGGCAATAAGGCCAGCTTTTAAAGTTCAAAAACCTTTTTTTCAGATTCAACACATTGATTTATTTTGTAACTCCCTAGGCTTTCTTCTTGCATTTGGGTTCCATCATACTTCTGCTCATAAACGGTGATTGATATCTCATTTATTTTCTTATCATATGCAAGTTGAGCACTAAGAATTCCACTGTCGTCACTTGCTCCTTGAACTGAGTAAGAGCGTAAAGAGTACACTTCATCTTCTTCAGCCTCATAAGTAACAAAGTCAATGTACTTGTCATCAAGTTTAATTCCTATGGATGGATTCTTATCCTCATGAACCTGATAAAAGGTATGCTTTAGATTTTCCTCGTTATTCTCTTCATTAACTTTTATTTTTTCGACAATAAAAACATCTTGAGTTTCAAGGGAGTCTTGGTTTTCAAGAACGCATTGAATTCCTTTAGTATCTTTATAGAGACTATCTAAAATTGCTTTAGTAGAGATTGGTGTGGATTTAGGTTTAGGCATCTTCACTTCATATTTTTTTGGCTCCACTTTCACACAACCAGATACAATTGCTCCCAAAAAGAGTGCTGGTAAAATCGCTTTCATAAAATTCTCCTTAAACATTTATGGAGTATTTCACTTCAAGCGATATGCCAGAAATAGCGTGTTCTAAATACCTGAAAACATGATTTTGGGTGTAAAAAAAATTGTCAGTGGTCTATTAGTTGTCTGAAATAAGCTCTTTGAGTTCAGTGGCCAACATGTCCAATGTGTCTTTAATTTGTTCTATGTCTGAAGCTTCAATTCTGATCTTGCCTTCTTTTGCTTCGATTTCTAGTTTTTGAAGCTCGTTTGCTAAGGCCTCGTTAAAAAACATACTTATGGCACCCTTTAATGTATGGGCTGCTCTGCTGAGTTCATCAGGAGCTTTTTCGTCATATGCATTCTTCAAAGCTGAGTACAGCTCCTCATAGGTGTCCAGATAAGTTTGAGCGATAACATCAATCACATCTTGATCGTTGTCCACGGCCTCGTTAAGTTGGGCGTGGTCTATAATTTTTCCCATAAAATAAATCTCCAAATTCTATCCAAACACATTATCGTCCTTATGAAAAATTACTAAAATTCTCTAAAGATCCAATAATTCGGCATGTACGAGATATCAGCAACTTGAACTTTGATCTATCGATTTTATCGTATGATTGTTTTGGTTTTATGTCGTTTTCTCAATACTTCGGATGTGTTAAGATTTTCTTATGAAAAAGGTAATGCTCTTATTATTTATTTTCACAATCAGTGTTTCACTGTTTCCTAAAAAAACACTGGGAGAAGTCCAAAGCAATAATATTGCGGGACTTCAATACAACTCTTTAAATCAGGGTGAAACAAATACTGATGCTTCACCTTATGATGACCCTGAGAAGGACTCAGATTTAAGTGAAGAAAATACAGAAGTACTTATTAGTCACGCATATGCACTGGACTATTTAAAACTAGAGACCCCATTTTTGCATTTTAGAATCAATATGCTCACTTGTAATTATTCGGTGGCGCTACCACCTCCCGAACGGGTTTAGATCATTCTTTTTTTACGCAAGTTTTTAAGATTCGATTTAACGAGACTATTTAAAGGGAGTACCTATGAGATTCAAATCTATATACATCTTTATAATTTCAATTCTTTTTGTTGCCTGTGCCTCTTCTGGTAAGAAAACGGCCAGCCAAGGCGACACCAACAATCAGGTGAATGAGAGGATATATGATATCCCTCCTTACATGGACTTCAGAGGCGACAGAAGGTAAGGAGACCAAAGATGAGATATCAATTTTGTTTGGGGCTTGTCTTCTCGACAGGCCTGTCTCTTGCCGCAAGTAATTCTAATCTAATAAAGGCCAAGGTTCCCCTTAATATTAGGGGAGTTGAGGCTATTAAACCCGATCAGATTAGCTACTTCTCAATATTCACTGGCCCGTCAATCGGTAATGGTAAGGACCCAGTGAATGAGTTTGGAGAGATTGAGGAAGGAGGCATCTCTACATGGAATCAATTAAGTTTTGGCTGGAAAATAAATCAGAACCTTAGATTTGTAGCAAACCCTAGGTTTGTCATTAATCACAATGCTTCAGATGAAAGATCAAATAACTTTCAACTGGATGACCCAGTCTTTGGTGTCGCTGGCCAGTGGTTTAAAAGAGGCAATTTAAGCTTTGGAGGTGGCATTAACTCAATAATGCCCTTCTCAAGGACAAGTGACACTAAAGAAGATGGACTTTTATTCAATCCTGGCGGCTTTAACAGTCTAACATATCAACTAGGCCCTGCACTATCTGTTGGGTCTTGGATTTGGGCGAGACTCCTCTTCTTTGAGGGAAGTAGCTCCTCAGAAGAGGATAGGGCCTCATTCTTTGTGTCCCCACTGGTTAATTACTCTTTTAATGATAACCTTGGGGGAACTATATTCTATCAACTCAACGGAAATGCTGATAATGAGACGGATATAAGCTTTATACAGGATGAGTCCCTTTCACTACTATTGTCATATAGGGTAAGTGATCAGTTGCGTGTAGAGCCTATGTTGACCACATTTCAAAATACAGGGTTTGATATTGAAAACGCCAACTTTACGATGTGGCTGTCAGGAAGAATTTACTAATCGCTATAAAGCACAGGGTTAAAACAAATGATTAAGTGGCTTAATTATCACCATCTGTTGTATTTTAGAACTATTGCTACAGAGGGTAGCATCTCTCGTGCATCTGAGAAATTGTCTGTTGGGCAATCAGCCTTAAGTTCACAGTTAAAACAACTTGAAGAAAGCATTGGTCAGCAGCTTTTTCAAAGAAAGGGCAGATCTTTAGAGTTGACTGAGGCCGGCAAGGTTGCACTTGAGTATGCAGAGGAAATCTTTCAAAAAGGTGAAGAGTTCGTTCAGATTTTTAATAATAAAAGCCTTACTTTTCAAACAAAGTATCGAATAGGAATTTGTGACACTGCACCTAAAACTTTATCCTGTAGTTTGATCGAAGCTGCTCAAAGTGCTGGAAAAGGAACTTTTCTATCAATTGTTGAAGGTGAGCCAGAGATTCTAATCGAAAAGCTTATGGCCCATAAACTGGATCTCGTTCTTTCAAATGGTGGCCTTAATGCAAGACTACAGGGCATTTATGAGAAAAAAATTGGAGAGTTTGATGTTAAAATTTATGGCTCAAAAGACTACTCGCATCTAAGCGAGAGCTTTCCCACTTCCCTAAATGAACAGGCCTTTATACTCCCTACGACTCATAGCAAGTTAAGATACGATATTGAGCATTCTTTTTTGAACGAGAAAATAAAATATAATCTCGTGGCAGAGGTACAAGACTCGAGTTTAAAAAAGATGCTCGCGGAGAAGGGAAAAGGCCTGGTTTTTTTATCCGATTACGCTGCGATGCCTTTGGTAAAGCAGGGCAAGCTATTTGAAATTGGAAGATTGGAAGATTTGAAAGAGGAGTATTTTCTATATTCAGTGCAAAGAACTTTGCCAAGCCCAATTACAGAATTCTTGATAGATGAATTCTCTGCGTAAGGAAGAAAAGTGAAAAAAGAGGATATTAGGAGCAGGGTTCTTTCGTATGAAGAGATGTGGAAAAACCTTCATATTATCCTGGCCCCTGAGAAGTCTTTATACGTAGCGGCTATCGTTTATGGAATTGGTGCGAGTATCTTTTCATTGGCCGTTCCAATATCTGTTCAGTCTTTGGTTAACTCTGTTGCTTTTACGGGTCTTTTGCAACCTTTACTAGTACTTTCTTTTGTCCTTTTTTCCTTACTAGTTTTTTCCGGACTTTTAAACGTGGTTCAGTTCTATGTCACAGAACTGTTTCAAAGACATTTTTTTGCTCGTTCCGCCTCGGAAGCAACTCTCGCTCTTTTGGATGCGAACTCTCATGTGATTGATGAGAGAGATGGCCTATCTTTAGTAAATAAATACTTTGATATTATGACGGTTCAAAAAAAGGTGACCAGCCTAATCGTTGGAGGGGTTGCCATTGCCCTTCAAACCTTCGCAGGCCTTCTTTTACTTGGATTTTACCATCCGTACTTTTTGATCTTTGATGTTTTACTTCTAGCTCTTTTGGCACTTGTTTGGGGACTTTTTGGAAAGAACGGATTGAAAAGTGCCACAAAAGAGTCGACCTCAAAGTATGAAGTTGCAGAATGGCTAGAACAAATTGCAAAGTCTCACTCCTTTTTTAAAACAACAAAAAGAAGGAGAAAAGCACTCGTCGAGGCAGATGAAAAGATTAAAGGATATTTGGATAATAGACGCCATCATTTTAAGTTTCTTCTTTCTCAGGTGATTTTTCTTTTTGGAATTTATGCTTTGATGAGCTCAGCAGTTTTAGGTCTTGGGGGCTATCTTGTTATTTTAGAACAACTGAGTCTTGGACAATTGGTTGCCGCGGAGCTTGTCGCAACAATGATCCTAGGCTCTTTGGCCAAGTCGGGTAAGCATCTTGAAGATTTTTATGACCTCTACGCTGCAGTGGAAAAACTTACTGTATTTAAAAAACTTCCTGTAGAGTCTGTTGCCGGTGTTGATCTTGGTGATAAGGCCTGTGGCATGAGTTTTAGAAGGGTTGAGGGACGTAAATGGGGAGCGGAATATTCTTTTAACTTTGATCTTGAATGCGGGAAAAAATACTTTGCGAGTAAGGAGAGCTTTTTCTTGCAGGCCCTATTTGTAGAGCTGTCTCGAAAAAATATTGTTCCTTATAAAGGAAGAATTTATCTTGGAGATATCCCAACCGATGATATGGGACAGGAGGAGATCAACGACTATATAGGTGTGCTCGATCGTATAAGAATCATCCAGGGCTCGATATGGGATAATATTGCATTTGGTTTAGATACTTCCTCCTTGGCTGAAATGAAGAATGTTTTAGATCTTGTTGAACTTGGATTTTTAGAGGAAGAGCTGCCAAAAGGTTTGGATACCCACCTAACTGCATCTGGTAGCCCTCTATGGAGTTCTCAGTTAATTCTTCTTGAACTTGCCAAGCACCTAATGAAGAAACCAAAAGTATTAGTTCTCACAGATATCTTTGACCAGGTAGAAATAAGGTTACGAAATCGGATCATTTCAAGACTATTAGAGTTGCCACTAACTCTTTTGGTGTTTAGCGATAAGCATAAAGTTCCTAAAGGGTTTGATAAATACTTCTGGTTTGGCCATGAAAAGGTTGAATCCTATAAAGACGTCGAAGAGTTCAAGAGCTGTCTAATAAATAAGGAAAGAACAAGTTGAGAGAAGGAAGAGAAGTTTTTAATTGCATGGAGAAGGTGAAGACACCTCGTTGGGCAAGTATGTTTGCCAAGATTCTTCTCGCATTTTTTCTCTTAAGTTTAATAGTGATGTTTTTTGTCCCCTGGCAGCAGACTTCTAAAGGCAGAGGAGAAGTTATTGCTCTAGATCCAAACAATCGTGTACAAAATATAAACGCCACAGTTGACGGTCGCTTGGATAAGTGGTTCGTTCGCGATGGAATGGAAGTGAAGAAGGGTGAGGCTATAGTTAGCATTGTTGACATCGATCCTGATTACATTAGACGTTTAAGTCTAGAAAGAAATGCAGCTAGGAAAAAGCTCGAAGCAGCTAGGGATGCTAGGGCCACTTCACTTAAAAACTATAAAAGACAGGAAAGCTTGTTCTCCCAAGGCCTTAGCTCAAAACTTGAGGTTGAAAAGGCCAGAATCAATTATAAAAAGCTCCAATCTGATGAAGCGGAGGCTGCAGCTGCTCTTGCTCAAAAAGAAGTTAAGCTTGCAAGGCAAAAAACTCAAACCGTAAAAGCTCCTCAAGATGGCATAATTTTAAGGACCCTACATGGTTCTGGCTCCGTGTTTGTAAAAAAAGGTGAAAAATTAGCAGTTTTTGTGCCCAAAGAAGTCGCGTTAGCAGCTGAGATTTACGTTAGCGGAAATGATTTACCTCTTGTTTTTCCCGGACGAAAAGTCAGGTTGCAGTTTGAGGGATGGCCTGCTGTCCAATTCTCAGGATGGCCTTCAGTTGCCGTCGGTACTTTTGCTGGAACTGTGTTGAGCATTGACCCATCTGCTTCAGTGGGAGGGAAGTTTCGTGTAATTGTAGTTCCCACTAAGGGGCAGGAGTGGCCAGACAATGTGTACCTTAGACAAGGAACAAGAGTGTACGGTTGGGTTTTATTAAACACTGTCAGTATAGGTTATGAACTTTGGAGAACTTTTAATGGTTTTCCTCCATCAATGGAGGGGAGGCCAGACTCCCTAAACACACAGACAAAAACGAGCGGAACAAAGAAGTGAAAAGTAAGCTATTTAACCTCAGCATTATTTGCATTTTTCTAGCATTTGCTAAGAATGTAAAAGCAAAGGAACATTCTTTGCGAGTCGATGAGGTGCTGAAATCTGTTAAAGCGTATTATCCTCTAGTGCTTAAAAGTTTGGACGAACTTGATTCCTCCAAGATGGAAGTCCTGGCCGCAAAAGGACTCTTTGATTCCAAATTGTCTGTCAAAAAAGACCAGAGAGTTGAGGGCTTTTATGAAGCAGACTCCATAGATGCCGTCGCTACAAAACCCATTAAGCTATTAAATGGTGAGGTGTATGCTGGATTTAGAAGTTCGGATGGAAACTGGCCTCTTTACGAAGGAAAAAAAGAAACTCTAGATGAAGGCGAGGCCCGTTTGGGATTGAAGCTCTCCTTGTGGCGAGACAGTCAAATAGATAAAAGAAGGGCACGCCTTGCAAATGAAACTTTAAGTATGGAAGGTTCGAAGGCGAACACTAAGGATGTTTTGTTAAAATCACAAGCAAAGGCCTATGCGGCATATTGGAATTGGGTGGCAAAAGGACAAATCTTTAAAATCTATGAAAAGCTACTTGAAATAGCGAAAGAAAGGGCGATAGGCCTTAAGAAACGAATTGAAAAGGGAGACCTGGCTAAAATTTATGGACTTGAAAATCAACAATATATTGCTCGTAGGCAGAGTAAGGCAATAAAGGCAGAAAGAGACTTTATTCAGGCAGGACTGAAGCTTGCTCTTTTTTTTCGCGACAAAGAAGGAAGGCCAGTTTTTGTAAAGCCTGATCGACTTCCTAATATCAATGAGCTTGAGGTAAAAGAGGCATACTTACAAGAAAACGTCGATAAAGTCGAAAGGGCCCTTCAATTAAACCCTAAGCTTAAACAACTGGGATTAAAGACTAAAGTTCTTGAGAACGAATTTGAATTTGAAAGGAACAAGTTAAATCCAAAACTGGATCTTCGAATTGAGGTATCCAAGGACTACGGACAGGGGAGTAGAACCTTAAGAGCTGAGGAGCAACGACTTGCACTTATGCTTGAGATCCCAATAGAGAGAAACCTAGCTAAAGGCAAATCAGAGTCAACTGCTGCGAAGAGAAGGGCCGTTGAGCATCAAATAAAATATTTAAAGGAACAACTGGCGACCAATGCTCGCGCAATTTCTGTGAAACTAAAGTCTTTAAGTATGGAGCTAAAAAATATAAAACAGGAAGCGGAGTTGGCACAAAAGCTACAAGCAGCCGAAAGGTTAAAGTTTAAGGAAGGAGGCAGTGACTTTTTTGTCGTAAACCTTCGCGAGCAAGACGCTGCAGATGCCAAGGCTAAATTCTTTCAAAGACTAAGTAAATACCAAGAGACCCTGGCAGTTTATAAACAACTCATAATGGACTTTTAAATGAGAAGGCCCAGGGCCCTCCCACCGATCTCAGGACTAAGGAATTAGAACTGCATTGATTACGTGAATGATTCCATTACTTGCTTTGATATCTGATATAATTACCTTCGAATCATTGATGTATAGTCCATCTTTTCTTTCTTCAATTGTTACATCTTCACCCAAGACAGTTTCAAGTCTTGTTAGGCGGGACAATGTTCTTGAATTCTTTTTTCCTGAAGCAACGTGATAAAGAAGAACATCTCTTAGAGCACTTGGATTTGCCAACAAATCATCCAACACGCCATCTGGTAGATTTGCAAATGCAGTATTGGTTGGAGCGAATACTGTAAATGGACCTGGTGATTGTAGTGTATCGACTAGATTCGCTACTTGGACTGCGGTGACCTATGTACTTAGCTCTGGAGTATCTACTGCAATCTCAACGATATCGTGCTTGTAATTGTCAGCAGCGTGTACTCCAAGGTTCAATACTACTAATAAACTAAAGAATAATGATTTCATGACTCTCTCCTCATTTAAGTTAAAACAAAATACTAATGAGATTTATAAAGAGGGGAAAATAGACAAGATTTGAATTAATTGAAATACAGGCCTATTAAAACAATAAGAATATTTGGCCTAAAAAAATTGTAAGAAGAAGTGAGAATGGATAAGCGATAGAGTAACTTGTAGCTGGAACTGTGGAGTTTTTAATATCTTCAGGGTCGGGAAGGGCCGCAGAACAAGTTAAAGCACCTGCCATAGCACCTAGGAATTGAAGTTTATTCATCTTGAAAAACTTAAGGCAGACTAAAGCACTGAGGAGAATTGAAACTAATATAATTATGAAAGAGCTTCCCAGGGCAACTGGGCCATTGCTTTCAAAGGCACTAGCAATACTTTTTCCTGCATTGGTTCCGATGCCACAGAGAAATAGCATCATTCCAAGTTGTCTAAGAAACTGGTTTGTCGGTCCGGCAATACTCCATAAAAGAGAGCCTGTTTTTCCTATTTGTCCTAAAAGTAGGGTGGCAAATAAAATACCACCAGTGATCCCTGGACCTATTTGACCATCCCCAATCTGAATGGTGATTTGACCAATGGCAACACCTAAGGAAATGCTTGCTGCAATTGGAAGAAAGTCTATTCTGGTAGACTCTTTACCACCAAGCATCTTTGTAATACCATCCACACTACTTTCTTTTAGTGTGATTTGAAGTTTGTCTCCGTAGCGAAGTCTTGTTCTCCCATTGGGTGCTAGGTTTATACCAGCTCTTCTTATCTTTGTAACTTCAGCGTTCCATACTTCGTTCAGGTTTAATTGTGCCAAGGATTTACCCACTGCCACTGGGGAGGTCACAAGAATATTGATGACCGTCTCTTTAGCTGCCAATGGCATCTTATTGAGGATTGGTCTTCCAATGACAAGTTCGGCTTTTGATAAAGAGTCTTCATCACCTATGATCTTTAACTTGTCCCCAAGCTTTAGAATGGTGTCACTTGCTGGAACCATTGACTCGTTTTCGCTTGCCTGAATTCTTGATGGAAAAGCACCAGTCATTTGTGGCAGATTAATTTCACTTAATTGTCGACTAACAAGGTTTGGATTTTCAACTAGAAAGCTTTTCGCCTTAACCACTGGAAAATGCTTTTTATTCTTTTTCCTATACTCTTTTTCCTCTTTTTCTACGTCGATTTTTAAAAATGCAGGTAAGGCCCTAAATATAACGATAGAAAATATTAGGGATAGGGGGTAGGCAATCGTATAAGATAATAGGGCCGTGGAGTTGGCTCCATTGTCAATGGCAGCTGCCAAGGTCGGTGTTGAAGTGTTAACACCTGCAAAAAGGCCAACGGCCCAAGAGGAATTAAGACCGAAGATCTTTGAGGCTGCCAAAGATAGAGAGAATGTCGATAGAAGAGTCACAAAAATTGGCAGGAAATACTGTTTTACTTCACCGGTTTTGAAGCTTTGAAAGAAGCCTGGACCTGCCTCGATCCCAACGGAGAAAATAAAAAGGATTAGTCCTATTTTTTCTATGGACTGAGGCGTCTGGATTCCAAAGTGTCCAAAAATTATTGCAACAATAACGATTGCTGATGACCCAAGACCAATCTTTTTATAGGAGAGCTTTGATAGGGCAACTCCAAACATCATGATAACAAATAAAGCAATATAGGGTTCAGCGAATATACTCAACATCTTAAATCTCTTCTATTACCTATTGATCTCTAGTGCAATAGTAGACACCATCTTAACATAAACTTAATTTTTGTCGGAAAAAACGATAGATTCTTTCAGGATTCTCTAAAAAAAACTAAAATAGCATATGGATCTACAGTTACGTAAAATCGAGTAGATAGACGCACAGTTTGAAGTATTGTGGGCATTGGATGAAGTGATCTAGGGCTTATTATATTTGGCATAAATCAGTCTCGGTCTAAGATGAAGTGGCTGGATAAGTGTTCGACAAACTTCTACATTTTAATGCCTGTATATTAGTATTCCCACTTTCACGTTAATGACGGATTGAAATTGTTTAGAAAAAAGTACATTGAATTAATTGGTGACTCATTAATATGCTGTTGGGTTGTTCACGATCATAATGGTGAGCTTGTTTATCTAAACGATAATGCAGAAACCTTTTTCTCTATTTCTAGGGAAGAATTATTTGCAGTCAGAAAAGAAATTGAAAAGTGGCAACTTTTTGATCATCATGGGCAAGAGCTGGAGATTGACTCCTTTCCTGTCTCCATCGCCCTAAAGCATGGCAGCTATTCCAAACGCTTGATAGGGTTTAAACCTCCAAGCCAAAATGAAATGAAGTGGTGCTCTGTACAAGCCGAAAAAGTGATGGACCCTGAGACTTCCTCCTCATTTGTTATTGTCTCCTTTGTGGATGAAACTGAGCTTGTAGGCAAAAACAAGATGTTGAGAAGTTTTGTGGGAGAGCTAGAGATCAGGGAGAAGAGACTTGAGGAGCTTAATGAGCAGCTAAAGTCCACCCTGTGGCAAAGAGAGAATCTCTATTCGGTGCTGGCCCATGATCTACGCTCACCATTCACGACAATTGTTGGCTTTTCGGAGATCCTTGAAAGCTCAACCGCTTCAATTGAACCCAAGAAGGCCTCTGAATACGCAAGCAAAATAAAAAAAAGTGCGATGGATGTTTTGAAAATGACAGACTCTATATTGGAGTGGGTTACTGAATTAAAGAACTTAAGTGAGATCTCGTTAACCGAGCATGATCTACTTAGCACTGTAAAAAGAGCTTGTTCTGTTCTTGAACCTTATGCAAAAAGTAAGGGAGTTGAGCTACAGTTTAATATAGAAGAGAGCCTTTTTTTAAGTACAGATCATAGAATGTTGGGCACGATTATAAGAAACCTAGTTAATAACGCCATAAAGTTATCCTATGAAGGCAGGCCTGTGGCAATTGAAATTTCTAAAAGTGAGCAATTTCATAAAATATCCATAGTAGATCGTGGCATGGGAATGGATGAAGAATCTGTCCAAAGAATCTTGTCAAAAAGGGGAGAGTTCTCTTCGCCTGGAACTTGTGGAGAGAAGGGTAGTGGTCTTGGATTAATGTTGGTTATGGAGTTTATTCAAAAGATTAAAGGAAAATTTGAAATTGAATCTCAGTTGGGAGAAGGTTCTCGATTTATAATTTATTTACCCTCTCTTAAAACTTAATAAGAAGATTCTTAAATTTAATCCTCTCCATTAGCACATAGCTTGGAACTTGGTGCTTTTTTAAATCGCGGTCATATCCACCGGTTTTAAGATACTCTAACATGTGCTTTTTAAATGCTTTTTTTATCACACTTGCACCTTTATTTTTATGAATCAAAAAAACAACTTTTCTTGGGTCTAGGAAAATAGATCTTGAATATACAAGGCCTTTAATAGCATTTTGTTTTACATATTCACGAGTTAAAAAGTTAAAACCAATAAAGTAGTCCACTCTTTTTGCTTTCAACATTTTTAATGCATTCTCAAGTGAATGAGCAAAGTAGACGCTATGCTTTTCTTTAAAATTCTGGGGAATAAACCACTTATGTAAACTTACAAAGTTTTGAGGCTTTTTTAAGTCAAGCCTCTCTAAAGCTTCAGCACTGTGTGAAAGCACTGTATGATAATCATGAAGACCTATTGGCAATTCTATTGTCTCCCTTGAGGTATATTTAGTAATAAAGCCCTCAGTGGCAGAAACTAAAACATCACATTCCTGCTTTGCAAAAGAATGAAAAGCCCTAACCGGAGGAAAGAGCTCCACCTTTAATGGGCGATGTTTTCCTAAAGTATTGTTTAATAGGTCGATTAAAAAGCCTCTTCTATCTGCAGTTACCATATTTCCAGCCAGTTCTAGGGTACAAACAGATAGGGCCTTAGGAGAGGAAGAGAGCACAGCTGGAGAGGTTAGGGCCAAAAGAATGAAGATGTTTATTTTAAAATTCATATAAATGCATAAAAGTTAATTTTAGATTAGTTTACTTTCATAAGAGCTATTATGGAAATAGATCCCGAGTGATAAAATATTGCCTGAATAGCTTATAATTTCTTAAGGTTCTTAAGGTCGAGCGGGTGAATATCGATTAGTTTAGTAGAGGTGTTTAATTAAAAGGTGATCATCGATATTATGAGGTTGGTTTTATTTTCTACTCTTTTCTTTCTGTCTACAGCCTCCTATAGCTCTTGCGAAACAATGAGGTTGGATCAAAAGAATGGAGCAATGGAGCGAATACCGGTTTATGATCAGGGTAATCTTAATGTTTGCTATGGCTATGCAGTGTCCCAAATCATAGATGCCTATAGGTTCTCCCATGGTGAGGAGGACTTTGATCATTTAACCTCACCTGTTGCTGTCTCTGTATTTTATTCGGTGGGAAAGGATAAGGACAGTGTTGAGTTTGGAAACACTAGAGATGCAATCCCTACAGTTCTAAAAAACGGTTCCTGTAAATATGGTAGCGTTTTTAAAAAAATTGGAAATATAGACTACGAAGATTACTTTGAAGAGCTTGAAGACTCCTATGATGATTTTAAGGCACTCGGAAAAAGATCACTTTTTAGATTGTTTAGTCCTAAAACCTCAGAGGAAGTTGTGAACAATATTCTGGAACTTGTACATGATAAAAGGGCATCTGAGTCTGTGCTTGGAGCACATGAGGTTTTAAGTGCTCTAGATAGTCCTACTTACCTTGTATTTTTAAAGAGACTATTTGGTGTTCTGTGCAACGATAGTCAAAAGGACCTGAAACTAAGTGTTACTCAACACTCTAAATTTGCTCGAGACTTCAATTCTCAAAGCCGTACAGAGAATTTGATTGAGTCCATTCATATGGCATGGGATACAAAGCATCCACAACCTGTGGGGATTAGTTACTGTGAGGACTTCCTGTATAACAAAGATCATGTTGGAATTGATGATGAGGGGAAAGTTAGCTCTCGATGTCGAACACATCATGCATCTGTAGTAATTGGAAGAAGGCCATCAAAGGATGGAAAAAACTGTCAGTTTTTAATTCGAAACTCTAAAGGTGATAGCTGTTCTAACTATGAGTGGGATTGCGAGAACGGACAAATTTGGGTTGATCAAAAGGCCTTAGGTCGAAATATTTATTACACAACTTGGTTGGAATAAGCATTTAGGGAGCATCAGTAAGTGCCCCCATAACTATAACCATCGTGATTAAAAAGTTGAAAGAACCTTTGAAGATTGCTTGTTTTTTCCATATCCAAAAATAACTTTTGGCCCTTGGTTGGAATTAAAGGTAATTGTCAATCTTGTACCTGTTTCAGCTTCTTTGTAAATAAGGTATAGAAAACCTGAGTCGGTTGAACGGTCTGCTAAAACTTCTACACAGTTTCCTTCTTTTACAGTTCCGTAAGACTCAGCCAGATTATATGTGATTCTACCAGCAGTGATGGTTGCATCAGGATTAGCATGGGCAAATTGTGAGCAATCCTCTAAATTAATGTTTTTGATTTCATTAAATTCAAGAGTCGTTTTTTGGCTCACAGATTCCATTACAATTAACTCTCTAGGCTGTCCTTTAAAGGAGTGTGCCTGAGAACTGAATAATATAAACATGAAAACTAAAAACTGCTTCATAAAAACTCCCAAAGTAATATTGATATTTTGAAATACCAATTACCTGTGGTGATGTAAAGTTCTGATGCCGAAATTTAGGTCTATCTAGCTTGGATGGGGCTGATTGCGGCCCTATTATTTTAGGGCCGTAACTCAATATTGATTATAAATTTGCTTTCCTTAGAAGGTAAGAAATAATTTCTGAAGCGCTGTAGCCTTTCTCGTTGTCATTGACTGGACCGACTTCAGTTTCATCATACATAAACTTCGTTTCAATGTATGGCATGATTTCCACATAGGCATTAGCTCCAATGCCAAATTTAGTTATTTCTTTCATGTCCGCAAAAGGGCTATCAGCAATGGCCTGTTCTAATTCTTCTCTGTTTGCTGCTTGGGCACCAATTGGGATTAATGTATCAATAAATTCATCCCTTTTCACTGTGAAGCTTGCATTGGATAATGGAATTTCATGTCCATAACCAGGTTCTGTAAAAACTCTATCAAAGTTTAAATCAATTTCTAGATTTCTTGCTTTAACTAACTTTTCTCCATGGTTTTTGGAAAAATTTGATAGATCAGCACTCACCTTAGCATTCTTAATCTTTATTCCTACAAGTTTGCCTCTTTTATTATATTGCATGTGATCTTTTGTGAGTTTAGTTTTTGTAGCTGGTTCAGTTGTAGATTCTGCTTCATAGTACCATGATACTTTTTTTGATTTACAGTTTATGTAAGCATTAATAGTAGCACTTGCATAAAGCGGGAAAGCTTCAACAAGGGGGTCTTTTTTAGTAAATTCGCTGTCTAAATATATACTAAGTACAATGGCCTCGCCTTTAAAATTTCCGTATATTGAAGATGCCTTACAGATTTTTTTTAGGGATTCAGTATTAATTTTTATAGATGCAAAGGAAGGGATAGAGGCCAGCATAAGTGCTGCCAATAGAATAGATCTTTTCATAATTATCTCCGTGCATATTAGTGATTTCGTGGCTCTTGTCGCTAAGCTTTATCATTATATCTTTGAGAATAAATAAAATTGGGGGAAAAGCTGTAAAAAAGAAATGGTTTCGAAGTCATATACTGCTTAAGAGTAAAGTTATGATCCGTAAATTTTACGGATTATTTTTGTGACTGTGGATTTAATCAAAAGTGAGGCTTCTTTCTTCGGCCTCGCAGGGCTTTAGGTATTTAAATAAGTACTGCATTAAGTCTGATCTTTTTGGTCGGAATCCCTATTTTTTTATTTTGTATTCTCGTAGAATACGAAATTCATGGCTATCTCTTTGGAATTTATGCGATTTTTTTAAAAGATAGACGATATTCGTTGTGTCGATAGAATACAGTCGTTTATACTAAAGGAGAGATGGATGAGAAGAGTTTTACTTTCTATGGGGGCAATCGTATTAACAATCGCATGCAACTGGGACAAGGAAGATCGCTTGTGTAAAGACGGCGACCAACCGGTTAACATTATAGTGGAGAGAAGCAAAACTCTTTATTCTGAGGCACTCACCGGGATGAGCTGTGAGGAGTTTAACTCTAGGCAAACCTTTGAGGCACCAGACTGGGGGAGTTGTATTACTACTTTTAGCCCCGGGGAATTGGCAAGTACCCAAACTATTTATACCAATGACCCAATAGATGGAATTTTATCTGGTGATACTATTGCTGTGGACGAAAGTTACATTTACTCTTTGGTATCCCGTGGTGTGGAGATTACAGAGCTAGAAAGCTTGGAAGTCAAAGTTCATTTGCCTCTTCCAATATCTCCCCAAAAAATTTTCCTTTATAAAGACAAAATAGTTGTCTATGGCGAGCGAACTCTCTATATCACAAATCTCTTAGGAGAACTTTTGTTTAAAGAGGAAATGGATGGGGATCAAGAGATCAGTCTTAAGGGAGAGTATTTATTTCTCCGTTCTACTAAATACATTGATGAACTCAGTGATGAAGAATTTTGTGAAAAAATTATATATGCGAACGACGCTCGTTATTCAGCGTTAACTAGCGTTAGAGAGTTTAGCCTTGAAGAACTTATCTACTTATTTGAGGAACACTATTATGGGGCACGCTTTTATCATTTGGATAAAAAAAGACAATATCTTGGCTTTGAAGTGCCTTCAGAAAAAGGCGAGCGTCAAACTGCGCTGATGAAAAAAGGATCCTTAGAGTTAAGCTTGATAGAAGGCGTGGGGGTAGAATCTTTAACCATGCGCGAATATGGAGAGTATCTTCATTTATTTAGCTGGGATTGGAAAGGTGGCAGCAGCTACTATGTTTTAAACAGCGATTTACAAGTTTCTTCTAGGATCGAAGGAATCGCTCCGGGAGAGTTCATTGGAGCCGCGAGATTTACTCCCGACTTTTCCTATATTATGACCTACCTAAACGTTGATCCGCTTTTTGTATTTGATTTAAAGGACCACTCAGGCCCTGAGTTGATTGGAGAATTGAAGTTCCCAGGTACTCCAAGATTTTTGCATGAAGTAGACACAGACACTTTAATCTCCTTGGGGGTGGGAGAAAATAACCAGTTAACACTTTCAGTTTTCAGTGTAGAAAACCCTGCAGTACCTCTTAGAACAGACGTCCTAACCCTCGATGAGAACGGAATAAGGTTTGACTACGATTATAAAAACTTTATTTTTCATAACGAAAATATTTTGATCAAGGGAGAGTATGAATATTACCTTGTTTGGATAAAGGATCATAAAATCGAAAAGCTGCAAAGGATCCCGATTTACGGAAACCCAAGGGCCTTTTTTGTGGATGACGAACTTCTCTTGAAGGATGGAAGAGAATGGGAGAGTATAAAACTAAATGATTGATATCTTTAAATATACCAACTATCGCGAATACCTGAAAGCGTGCTATGGGTTCTTAAAAGAGAACAATAGCGCGTTTTCCTATCGTTATTTTTCAATGAAGTGTGGTTACAAGTCTCCTAACTTCTTGAAACTCGTTATCGACGGAAAGAGAAATATCTCTTCTCAAAGTATTGAGAAATTTACAATTTTTCTTAAGCTAAATAAAAACGAGGCTAAATATTTTTCGCTCTTAGTGGAATTTAATCAGGCCAAAAGTTCGGCCCAAAAATCGCAATTCGCCCAGGAAATTTTGAAGCACTCCACATTTAAGCGACTGCACCCACTAGGGCAGGATTATTTTGAGTATTACTCTAAATGGTATTTCGTTGCAGTTAGAGAGATTCTCGCCACCAAGCAAAAGCTCGATCCTAAAACGATTTCCGCTCAGCTCACTCCTAAAGTTAGCGAAGCGGAAGTTGAAAGCGCAATAGAGACTCTCTTGAGATTGGGCCTTATAAAGAAACAGGATAATCGCTACGTGCAAGCGCATCAGTTGGTAACGACTGGTGACGAGGTTAGCTCCAGCGCGGTCGCCCAATACCATAAAAATATGCTGGATTTAGCGGCGAAGTCCATTGATAATATCCCTAGAGAGCTTAGAGATATTTCAAGCGTTACCGTATCTTTGGGGGAAGAGAATATTCCCCGCTTAAAAGAGCTTATTCAAAAATTTCGAAAAGATGTTTTGGAGCTATCCGCTCAAGACCAGAAAAAGTTAAATGTATATCAATTGGGAATTCAAATGTTTCCTTTAAGTCAATGCAAGGACGAATCATGAAAGCATTAGCGTTAATAACTCTTATACTATTTATTGGGTGCGGCACCGAGACTGGAAATCCAAATAATCAGGACTCGGGTGCTTCATTGGGAGCTAGCGAGTTGGGAACCTATGCTTATAATTTATTAGGGCTATCTTGCGATAAACTTGTGGAGTGCTACTCCATTGATAAAGACAATTGTAAAAACGGCATCCTTATCCAGGATAATTTTGATGCTTCCTTCGGACTGAATTCTTCAGACTACTCCACATTTAGAGACATTATTGACACAGAGGTTGAAGGAGGAATTAGCGTTACGGACGCGGGAGCCTTTACTCAATGTCAAACGGATATCAATGCTTTGGCCTGTTCTGATTCGGAAGTCTTGAATGCATATGATGCATCGGACTCTGGCAATTATTCAAATGCATATAACCTAATACCGGTCGGGTCGGGAAGCTGTCAGGATTTTTATTAGGAAGTGTAGGTGAAATTTTTATGGTGCCCGGAAAGGGACTTGAACCCCCACGCCATTGCTGGCGGCGGATTTTGAATCCGCTGCGTCTACCATTCCGCCACCCGGGCACTTTAGTGGGATTCATACTATTAGAATTAGGTTTAAAGGTCAATAAATCTTTAGGCCCTTAAAAGTTTAAGAGTTTCCTCCATGTTAAACCTATAAAAGTTCTCGCCTAGGTGCTTTTTAAGCTCTTTATTGCTGATTAAACAAGAGTATTTCAAATAATCAATGAGATAGTCAGGGATTTTAATATTCATTTTTTTAAGAAATTTGTTTAGGGGGCCGGCCAGTGCCATGGAAAATGGAATTCCTTTTACCCCGACAACCTCTAAGGCGTTTCTAAGAGAGACAAAGTCATCTGTGGCCACATTGTAAATACCGGTGGGAAGCTCTTGTGCAGAGCGCATCAATACACTGGCCATGTCAAATTCATGAATGAACTGAAACATTGGATTATAGTCTACTGGCCTTAATGCAAGAGGATTTTGCAAATAGCGACTCATCGTATTTTTAATCTGATTGCCAATAATATTACTTGGCCTAAGAACAACCACCTCAATTTTCTTTTGGTATTTCCACATGAAGTTTGTGGCTATTTGATCCATTTCTACAACATCCAGCAATTCTGGATACTGAATACTTGCTTTTAGAGGGGAGTCTTCGGGCAAAAATATTGAGTTGTCTGGGAGTGCCCCATAAACATGATAAGTACTTAAGACAATAATTTTTTTAACACCAAATCGCAGTCCCATATCCAGGATTCTGTTGGTGCCCATTACACTTAGTTCTAATCGTTTTGTTAGGTTTTCAGCTCCCAAGGATGCATGACTAAATCGTGCTAGGTGATATATTATATCGAAATTTTCTTCTCTAAAAATTTTTTCAAAATTTCCACGAGAGTACTTCATAGTGATTGTCTTAAGGCCTTTGATGTTTTGAACTCTATTGGTGTCCCTTGAATCAATACCAACTATCTCCCAATCTGGGTGGTTTTGAAGTAATAGTCTTGCTGTGATTTGTGCAAGCCCACCAACAATGCCAATGATCAAAACTCTTTTTGTTTTTTGTTCGCTCACAAAAATTCCTTAAGCCTTGAAATAAACTCAACTGGCCGCTTTAAGGGTTCTAAGAATTCTCTTTTATTTTCAAGCCCATGCTTTATTTGGCCCTTAATCACTTTTTCAATTTCGTGCACATGAGGTCTTATTTCTTTATCTTGGGCCTCGGCATCAAGTTGCTCTGGCAATTCAATGGGCTCTCCAAAGTAAATATCTATTGGAGAGGGGAGGGGGAATAGATTCGCTGAAATCGGCAGCGTGGGAAGTCCTAATGCTTTTCCAGCCTTTTTGGCGTGGACAACTAATGGGAACATCTCTTCAGCACCTACCACTGTTACAGGGAGTATCTTTGTCTTCGTATTAAGGGCTATTCTGTAAAATCCATTTGTAAAAGGTTGAAGCTCATAAAAGTGGGATGTGCTTTTTGAAATCCCACGAACTCCCTCTGGAAAAACAAGTATGGACTCTTTTTTATTTAAAAGCCATTTACAGTTTTCTCTATCGCCAAGAATTGAGCCTGTCTGTGCTGACAAATCTCCTAAAAAAGGAAAGCTCGCCAAAAACCTCTCAACCATAGAGTGGAGTATCCTTGGTGGGTTTGATTCCAAGGCGGTTGCCAAGGTGATTAAGGCTCCATCTATTGGAATTTGGCCAGTGTGGTTGGATACAAAGATATAAGGTTCATCTTTTATGTTTTCAGCACCAAAAACCCTGACTTTGAAGTATCTTGAATAAATAGGCAGAAGAATACTTAATGCCTTTCCCACCGTATTTAAGTCAAAACCCCAAGGATCACTGTAATTGTGATAACGCTCCTTGAGCCTTTGAAGAACCATCTGTTGTTTGGCCTTTTCTTGCTCATTGAGCCCCAGACCTAATTGATCAAGCATAATATCCCGTTTATGATTACCTATCTTTATATATAAGGGATTTAGCGATATACTGTAAGCGGGAAAATTGATCAAGGATTGCACAATGAGTGAAGAAAACAAAAATAAGTCCGATTTAAATGACCAAGACTGGAAGGCCAAATTCAATGACTTGGTTCAATCATGTCAAACCGAACTGAAGAGGACCACTCAAATTGGGATGAAGATGCTTACAGCTTCCCAGTCGAATGTTCAACTTAAAGAGACCTATGAAAACCTTGGCAGACTCGTTAAAGACTGCATCGACTCAAATGAGCTAAACTGGGATAACCCTCAAGCAAAGCAGATGCTTGAAAAAATTCAAACTCTTCAAAGTGAATTAGAAGAGCTTGAAGAAGATGTTCAAAATATTAAAAAAAGTTAGAGCTTTGAAAGAAGGTATGAGCCTATAGCATACTCAAGCTCTGGGCACCCTGTTCTTTTTTCTGCTGAAATGAAATGTATCTGCTTAACGGCCTTATACTGTTCATAGATTTTTGCTTTTAAGTTTTTAAGGGCCGCTTTCTCCTTTTGCTTTTTTAATTTATCAATCTTATTAAACGCCAAAAATATATCAACGTACTTGGGGTCAATAAAATCATAGAAGGACAAATCACTTTTTTGATTTGGATGCCTGGCATCTTGGATGTTCAACACTAGAGTTTGATCATTTAAATTTAAAAAGAATGATGTCATCAACTCCTGCCAGTTTCTAAGCATAGACTTTGAAACCTGGGCAAAACCGTAACCTGGCAAGTCATAAAGGTAAAACTTTTGGATTTGCTCGTCTTCGCCTTTTACTTCAAAACTGAAAATATTGATCTTCTGAGTTCTTCCTGGAGTTTTGGAGGTTCTCGCCGTTTTGGGTCCAAACAGAGCGTTGATTAAAGACGATTTTCCCACATTTGATCTTCCCGCCATTGCCAGCCCTGGAGCAGGGTTTGCTTCGAACCACTTAATGATGTCTTCCGGCTTGTCGTAAGCTCTTAAAAATTTAGCGCTGCCTCTGGTAAGCAATTCGTTTTGCATAAGTATAGTTCCTGAACCAATCAATGGCCTAAGTTTCTGATTTAAAAGGTATTAGCGCATGGCATGGAGCTTGAAAAGCCCAAAGCGAAAAAGGGGAAAAAGCTATGCAAAAAGAACTGTGTCATGTTTCAGACTTGTTGGACTCTAGGGGACTTAGAGAGGGAGATTCATTAATATTCAGGCCTTTATATGGCAGAAGAAGCAAATTTAAATTAATGAGAACCAAGATTGATTTTTCTACAAATTCTCCAAATGAAGTTAGCGGATGTCACAAATCCCTAGACTCTTTAGATAGGGAGAAGCTTCATTATCAACTAAGATGCGTAAAAACGATGGGTAGAAACAGAGAGTTTAAACAGAGGTTCCTGCTTACAACTGTTGAAGGTGCACCGTTTCGCCACAATGGAAACTTTACTAATGAGGCCTTTCTTGAGCGCGGGGATAGGGTGGAGATGGGGCATAACGAGTTGGAAGTTGAGTCTCCAACAAAAGTTGAAAACTCTCTGCCAATTGATGATTCAGGCTTAAAAATTATAGAATCAGATCTTCCTGTGCTTATTTGCGGAGAGACCGGTACCGGCAAAACTACTCTGGCCAAAAGTATTCACAAGTTATCTAGACCTGAGTCAAACTTCGTCCATCTCAATTTATCTTCCTTCTCCCAGACAATTCTTGAATCCGAACTCTTTGGGCATGTAAAAGGTGCATTCACAGGTGCGCATAATGATAAGGCCGGGGCCTTTAGGGATGCCAAGGGCGGCACATTGTTTTTGGATGAGATTGACTCTCTACCAATTGAAATTCAGACAAAGCTATTAATCTTTTTAGATGAGTTTAAGGTCAGGCCTGTTGGGGCATCAAGAGACTACCAAACAGAGTGTAGATTGGTTTGTGCAAGCGGTACAGATTTAAAGAGTCTGGTGAAAAGAGGAAAAATGAGAAAAGATTTTTATTATAGGATTGCCTCTGGACTCTCAGTTTCTTTGCCGTCCATGAGATACAATGAAGAGCTTGTTTCTCAAATTTGTGCCCGATTTGGAGCGGATAATCGAGTTTTAATCTCCAACCACTTGGTAGAGTTTTACAAGACTCTTCCATGGCCTGGTAATATTAGACAGCTTCTAGGGCACCTTAAGAAAAAAATGCTGTATGCAAAAGGCCAGAGACTGGAGTTTGATTCTTTGGATGAGTTGCTGGCGGTTGAGAGCAGTGACTTATCGGAGCTTACATTCTCATCTGATGAGAGAACAAGAACACTTGAAGATATGAAATATGAGTATGTTAAGAGTATGTATTTTAAATGCGGACAGAATGCGGCAATGACAGCGAGAAAGCTTGCCATCACCCCAAGGTCTGTAAAAAATATTCTTGATCGCTGTTCTTAGGAGCCGACGATAAAGATGATTTCTACATCAACGACATCGCCCTCTACTTTGTTTTTATCTAAAAAGAAGTTGAGCTCTTCTTTGATTTTATGTTTTAAAATCTCTTTTCCCTCATGCTCTAAAGGGAAGGAAGAGACAACAGGCTGGGTAGTCATAAAAAAATGATCTATAAGCTTGTACTCGTATTCTTGTAGGTAGGTTTTAGCAAATCGGGTATCTGTACGAACTGTAAAGTCCACCGTTACACTTGATACCGACTTTAAATCTTCCACAAAGATTGGAACTTTAACATTAAACACCTTCAAAGTTCTCTTTTCATATTTCAAATAATCCGGTCGGTAGAGGTACTCTTCCTCGCTGGCCGGAGCTCTTTGGGCGTACTCTTTCTTATAAATCTTTTCACTAGATACATACACCCCGTATGTTCCAAGCATTATCATCACCAATGCAGCTTCAGCTATTAGGGCCTGGGTGGAGGTGAACTTTTTAAGTACAACGGCAACTCTCTCCACTTGTTTTGCAATAAACTTTGAGATGACATCAGCATGGTTTTTTAGAGGAGTTTTAACTAAAAAGTCTTTAAGCTTTAAAGCGTTCTCAATGGACTTTTCTTTTGCTGGATAGTTTTTGCAGCGATCAAGAAATGCATTTAGCTGCCCAATGTACTTTGCGCCAACACTTGCACTCTTTTGTTTGTTAGATCTGGCCTTCTCTTTGAAAAGTTCCACCTTATTGTAAATGGATAGCCTGAGAGCTCTCCATTTTTCAAAAATAATGGACGGCACAATGAGATACCAAAGCTTCTTGAGCCAGCTGCCTATGGCGCTCAATATTTTGTTTATTAAATTTTCTAGTTTTTCAAACTTATCTAACATGATCCTCTCTTAACCTTTTATCGGCGCGTTGCGTCTACTAGTTAACCTTTTTGGCCGGTTTTTTCGGCAAATATTTCCCAAGTAGTTGTAATCCTTTAAAAAAACTTCATCAGTTAGGGATCAAGCTCCGATTAGAGATATGGAACTAGGAGAGAGTTATGGGTATCAAAACCACATTCTTTACAATTTTATTGGCACTTTTAAGTGTTTCTTGCTCAATGCTGGATCATAGAGACTTCTACGAGCAGATGGATAACAGACTAGACGAGCCAATGTTTATGCCTGAACAGGACTTCGCTGTAGTACCGGGAGATAGCGGTAGGGCCTACCGTCCACATAATGAGATTATGGGAAGGGCTCCTGCTACGGCCGCGCAGCAGGAAAGAAGCAGATATGACAATTCTATAAAAAGAGAGCTTTCTTGGCTCGAATCCCGCCTAAGTGACCAAAATTACAATGAATACTTGCGAGTTAAAGACCAATTAGGCTCAGATTATGAAAGAATATACTACCTGAGACTTCCTCCTGCACAGCAGGATGAGTATCTTGGAGTGCGAGGAATTTCACCATCAAGATCACTTTCAACAAGGGAAGTGGCCCAGACTTACTTTAGCAATGATCTTTCTTACAGAATGAGCAAGCAACAAGTATTGAATAGTTGGGGAGAGCCTGATCGCCTAGATAAGGCAGGGAATGACCCTAATTCTCCATATGAGCGATGGGCATACCACAGGGCAGGAAAAGTAAAATTCATCTATTTTGAACAGGGCCTTGTAGAGGGCTGGAGTGAGCAATAAAATAGTCCCTAAATGGTTATCAAAACGAGTAAAAGTAAGTAGACTGGCCTAATACACAGAAAATTTTAAAATAGGTTGGAAACTATGGATTACACTCTCGATTTTGAAAAACCTGTCCACGAGTTGGAAAATCAAATTAAAGAGCTTCAAGAAGCAAACGCCAAGCCTGGAATTGATATCTCTAAAGAGATCAACGCTCTTCAAGATAAGGTGGATGGACTTATAAAAGACATCTATGACAATCTTTCTCCATGGGAGCGAGTACAACTTTCAAGACACCCTCAACGTCCTCATACTATGGATTATATCGATAAAGTAATTAGCGACTTCCATGAGGTTCATGGAGATAGAAGATTCTCAGATGACCCGTCCATGGTTGCAGGATTTGGTTATTTAGAAGGCCAAAAGGTTGCTGTCATTGGGATTGAGAAAGGCAGAAAGACTCAAGACAAGATCTTAAGAAACTTTGGAATGGCAAGACCGGAAGGTTATAGAAAGGCCTTAAGAGTTATGAAAATGGCGGCACAATTTGAGATTCCAATCATAACTTTTGTAGATACTCCCGGCGCATACCCCGGCATCGGAGCTGAAGAGCGCGGTCAAGCACAAGCTATCGCAGAAAACTTGGAAGAGATGTTTGGTATTAAAACCCCAATCATTGCAGTGGTAATTGGAGAGGGGGGATCCGGTGGAGCACTCGGTATTGCGATAGCCGATAAGGCATTCATGATGGAGTACTCTGTTTACTCTGTAATATCTCCGGAGTCTTGTGCATCAATTCTTTGGGCAGATCCAAAACAGGCCGAAACTGCTGCTAACTCACTCCAATTAGGACCTCAGAAGGCACTTGAATTAGACATAATTGATGGAATCATTCCTGAGCCGGCGGGTGGAGCTCATAGAAACATTGATGAAGCTTGCAAGAATCTGACTTCAGCACTTAAGAAGGAGTTGGAGTCCCTGGCAAAGCTTGGTGAGGAAGAGCTCTTGGAGCATAGGTTTGAAAAGTTCAGAAAAATGGGTAACCAAACCATTATTTCCGAAAAAGGACAAAATTAATGGCGTTGCAATCAATGACCGGCTTTGGCAAAGGTGAGGCCGAAGGCGAAAAATACAAGGTATCCGTAGAAATGAAATCGGTTAACCATCGATTTAAGGATATCCGTTTTAAAATGGGATCTCTTCTTAATTCAATAGAACTTCCTATGAAGAAGAAGATAGATCAAAAATTTAAAAGAGGCTCTTTTGATATTTTTGTAAACTATAAAAGAAAAGAACAGGCGAAGGCATCATTTGAGCTAGATAAAGAAAAGATAAAGGCCTTCCTTAAAGACCTGAAAGAGTGTTCTGATGCAACAGGTGTTGCAATTAATATTAATCCAACTGGATTTTTAAAGAACGAGTTCTACATAGAAGAAGATGATAAAGAGAGTGAGCTTCAGGAGCTAACACTCAAGGCATTTGATTTAGCAATGGAGAGTTTGACCGAGAGTCGCTGCGAGGAAGGACAAAAACTAGTTGAAACCCTCAAAGAACATAAAAGACAATACACTGAACACTATAAAGTTGTTGAGTCTTTAAAAGACTCATACCAGGACAAAGTCAAAGAGAAGCTTTTGGCAAAATTCTCTCAAGAGAATTTGCAAATAGAAGATCAAAGGTTTCAGCAGGAAGTAATCTACTACTTGGAAAAGCTGGATATTGATGAGGAAGTGAATCGTATTTCAATTCACCTTCAAAAACTTGATAAGACTTTGCAGGCCTCCAGAGAAATTGGGCGACAGATCGACTTTATGGTTCAGGAACTGAATAGGGAAACCAACACAATCGGTTCAAAATCAGCCTCTACTGACATTTCTGAATCGGTGGTGCAAATGAAGGCCCAATTGGAAAAAATCCGGGAACAGGCCCTTAATCTGGAGTAGGCATTTTGAAGAGAGGAAAGTTGATTGTTATCGTCGCTCCAAGCGGCACTGGTAAAAGCACATTGATAGCAAAGCTAATGCATGAAGTGAAAGAGCTTGAGTGGTCTGTATCCTGTACTACCCGTCCTATCCGAAAGGGTGAGATTGATGGCGTGGACTACCGCTTTTTAAGCAAGCAAGAGTTCATTGAAAGAAAGGACAATAACGAGTTCATAGAATGGGCACAAGTTCACTCCAATTATTATGGCACCCTAAAAAGCTTTGTTGACCAAGGCCTTGAGCAAGGAAAGAACCTTCTCTTTGATTTGGATGTTCAAGGCTGTGATCAAATGAAGAAAATCTATGGCCAAGAGGCCAATGTTATCTTTATCGAACCACCAAGCTATGAAGAACTTTGCAGAAGACTTAAGCTTAGGGGAACTGATTCCGAAGAAGTAATTCAAGAAAGACTTTCTAATGCCAAAAGCGAGTTGTCTCGAAGAAATGACTTTGATTATTTGGTGACAAATGACGACATTGAGAATGCAGTTGCTTCACTTAAAAAAGTTGTCGAGGAAATTTTGAGGAAATAGATGTATCACAGACTGGATTTTTCACATGAGGGCGACCTTACAATTGATGAACTTTTAAGAAGGGCCAAAGCGAATCTTCCAGAAGATACTGATCTTACTCCTTTAAAAAAAGCGTTTGAGTTCGCAGAAAGACACCATAGACCACAGAAAAGAAGCTCAGGTGAACCTTACATCATTCATCCATTAAATGTGGCGGCAACGCTAATCAAACTCAAAATGGACTTAGACTCCCTTTGTGGAGGTCTTTTACATGATGTGGTTGAAGACTGTGATGTTTCTGAAGAAGAAATTATTCAAGAATTTGGAGAGGGGATAGGCAATATTGTTATTGGCTGTACCAAAATCTCTAAAATTAAGTTTAAGACAAAAGAAGAATCTCAAGCTGAGAACTTTCGAAAGATGGTTGTGGCCATGGCCAAAGACATCAGGGTTATCATTGTTAAGCTTGCAGATAGAATGCATAACATGCTGACTCTTCAGTATGTTTCAAAAGAAAAACAGGTAAAGAAGGCCCAAGAAACTCTAGATATTTATGTACCACTCGCTAGTCGTTTAGGTATTAACTCGGTGAAAAGTGAGTTGGAAGATTTATGCTTAAGATTCTTGCATCCTGACATGTATTATCGTCTTGCTGAAAAAGTGGCGATGAAAAAATCAGAGAGAGAGTCTTATATTAGAGAGACTGTGGAACTTGTTCGCGAGAAACTGTCTGAATATGGAGTTAAGGCAGATATTTATGGAAGGCCTAAACATTTTTATTCCATTTATAAGAAGATGCAGAATAGAGATGTAGACTTTGAACAAATTCAGGATCTTTTGGCCTTTAGAATTATGGTTGGCAATATAACTGAATGTTACAAATGTCTTGGAATTATCCACTCATCATTTACACCGGTTCCAGGAAGATTTAAGGACTATATTGCGATTCCTAAAGTAAATAATTATCAATCACTTCACACTACAGTCATTGGGCCTAAGGCCGAAAGAATTGAGATTCAAATTAGAACTCATGAAATGCATGAAGTTGCAGAAACAGGTGTTGCCGCTCACTGGAAATACAAAACGGGAGAAGGTGCCAAGAATCTTAATAAGCTTAAATGGGTTGAAGAGCTCATGGAATATAACCGTGACATTCCTACTTCCAGCGAGTTCATGGATGTGGTTAAGAATGATTTAGATATCGGCGGAATTTTTGTTTTCACTCCAACTGGGGATGTAAAAGAGCTTCGTCATGGAGCAAGTCCGCTAGACTTTGCTTACGCTGTTCACACTGATGTTGGAAACAAGTGTGTGGGAGCGAAGGTTAATGGAAAGATGGTACCACTTAAGTACCGCCTCAAGTCTGGTGACACGGTTGAAGTTCTAACGAGCAAGACTCAAACCCCTGGCAAAGATTGGCTTAAAATTGTCAAAACCTCAAGGGCCAGAACAAAAATCAAGCAACACCTTTTGAAAGTTGAAAGAGAGAGAAATAAAGAGCTTGGGCAAGAGATGTTTGATAAGGCCTTAAAGGACTTTGGAACAAGTGTGAAGGCCTTGGATAAGAAAAATGAGCTAAGCAAGACCTATGATCAGTTTCATTTAAAGAATGCCGAGGAGCTATATCAATCACTAGGCTCAGGCAGGCTTCATCTGAAGAATATTTTGGAGTTGATTCCAAGTATTGATTACAAAGAAGAAGGTGTTGAACCTGAGAAGAAAAAAACGGTTGAAAGCCTATATAGTAAAATTTCCAACACTGCTAAGAAAAACTCTCATAAAGACAATGCAGTAATTGTAGATGGACTGGATGATATAATGGTTAGGATGGGCAAGTGTTGCAATCCTATCCCAGGCGATCCTATTGTTGGTTTTATAACACGTGGAAGAGGGATCACTATTCACACTAAAAACTGCACACGAATCCAAGAATTTGAAGACTCAAGAAAAATTCATGTCGAGTGGAATCAAACCTATACCTTTAAGCATCCTGTAAGCCTTAGGGTTATTACCCATGACAGGCCAGGAATTCTTTCCAGGATCTCAAATAATATCAACAGTCTTGGTGTCAATATCAAGAGTGCTGTCGCAAAATCATTGCCTGATTTAAAAGGAAGTTTTGTTTTTGAGATTGAGGTGGGGGACTATTCCGAGTTCTTAAAAGTTGTGAGCATTATCGAGGCGATGGAAGAAGTAATTTCTGTAACGAGGGCCTAACTGGCATACCAAGTGCAATAAACCTACAAAAACAGTTAAAAAGTTGTGGTTTTGATGAAATAATTGTCAAAAATTTCGACAGATGAAAACTTTTTGGAGGATTTATGAAGTTTGGCCTTCTCTTTATCACGCTTTTATCCTGTGTCGGAGCTTCCGCTAGCGGTTTCTTAGAGTATAGAGATGAAAGCTTCAAGTTAGAGGACCTCAAAAGTAAAAAGTGGATATTTAATCTAGGTGTTGGTTACATGGATTATCCCACCATCCTTCCAGAATATAAAGGAACACACGCTACAGTTGCTCAAGAAGAAAACTTTGGAGTCTTTGGAGCAGATCTAAACATAGGAAGAGAGTTCACAATCACTGGTGCACTTTCAAGCTCTGTTAAAATAGGTGCTTTTTACAATAAAGGCAATGAGAGCAATAATGGCAAGGCCTCCGAAGATGTAGATATTGATCTGGCAACAGTTAGAACTGACCATCTGATTTATGGCGCTCATGCAAGTGCTTCTATAAATTATCTTTTCGAAACAAGTTATCTAAATATTCAGCCCTTTATTGAACTTGGCATGGGCCAAGGAAAATCAAATATTGAAAAAGAATACAACTTTGAAGGAGTTCAACCTGACAATAGTGATGCTGAGAATTACTTAGCGGAATTGGAAGAGAGCTTTGACTTTGTAAAAACAAGCTTAGGTGTAAACTTCATTTCGAAAACAGGAATCATCTCTTTTATAAAGGCTTCTAGGATGAGCGCAAGCTACAATGAGCGCGAAATCGCTGGAGAGGCCGATGGCAACTCTTTAGATTCGGTCGAAGAGAATAAGAATTCAGATGTATATTCTGGAACTATTGGTATGGGATTTTTCTTTTAGGAGCAAGTATATGAGAATTATTACGATAACATTTATTTCAATTTTACTTAGCTCTTGTGGCAAGCAAACTGAAGAGTACCTTTATGATAATAAGCATAAAGACTGGCGTCTTGTGCAACAACTTGGAGCAGAAACCTGTATCAACGATTCTGCAATTTTTCAGGAGATGCAGAAGAAAAATGACTTTTCTGACTCCTTTAAAAACGACACTTACTTTCAAGTTGAGATTGAAAAGTCCAATGGCGCAAAATACAGCGACTTTATTATGATAGATGAAGTTAGTAAGGACAGTATGGCCATTCATTATTATTCTGAGGAAGAAAACCCAAGAACCATTATGTATACTTCACAAAATAATAATGATCTTATCTCTGCAATTGCGAATGGAGCTTGTACTCCAGATCAAGACTTGAGATATGGATACGGTTCTAACTCCCTTGATAACAAGAGTGTTTTTTCTTTTACAGACACAAGAATCGATGGAAATGAAGATGAATATGAGAAAGTTGCAGAGTCCTATACTGCAAGAGTATCAATGCCATTGATCTTTATGGAATGGAATCGTAAGGAGTCCACACAATTTAAGGTGTCCGGAAGTTCCGCCTACGCACCTAAAAATAATACGTACTCAGTTAAGGCCATTTCCAAGGCCCAGTGTGACAGCAATGAAGTTTGCTCTCGCTCTGCTTGGAATTTTAACCGAGTTAATGTTGAAGTCGATAAGAATGCTTTTAGTAGCAATGCTCTTAATTCTAGAATTGTAGAGATTGAGCTTTAGTGAGGGATGGGGGATTCCTTATCCCAAAAAAGAAGGAAGGTAGAAGTTTTTAAAAGCTTGTACACTTCCTTCATCAGTATCTTTATATTTCTCCACTGAGTGTAATCGCTTTCAATGGCCTCATAATGGAATGAATAGTTTTGTCCGCTGGATCTAAGCGTGTCCATGATTAGGTTGACTCTAAAAATATGATAGTCACTTGAGATAACTAGAATGTCTTTTACAGCAGGGAGTCTTTGAGCGTAGTGAAGGGTCGCAAGACCGTTCTCAACTGTGTTTCGAGCAAGGTAGTCAATCTCAATGTGATGGCTCTCCTGCTCAAGGTATTCTTCCACCGAGAGATTTGTTCCCTGGCTTTCTAGAAGAGTTTTAAGATTATTTTTAACATAAACACCAGTTATGAATAGCTTGGCGCTAGGGTGCTTTTCAGCGAGCTTTAAAGCATGCTCTATTCTGCCGGCATCTCCTGTGAATACTGCTATAACGTCTGGCGCTTTTTGAAAGAAGGCCTTCGAACTGGCCTCCTTTTGTTTTTGTGCATAAATGGGAAGATAGATTGTTAATAAGGTACTTGCCATGCAAGTGCCTACAATTGCCAAGAATACGTTTCTGACAAGGCGCTTGGTCCTTGTATATCGAGTTTCAAAAACGTATTTCTTGCTAAACATCTTTAAATCTTATCCCTTTGCTGCGATTACTTCTATCTCAACTAAAGCTCCTTTTGGAAGTGCTGGGACTTCAATACAGCTTCTGGCCGGGTAAGGTTCGCTGAAGTATTCAATATATGCTTCGTTGACCTTAGAGAAGTTTCCAAGGTCGGTCACAAATATAGATGTTTTAATAATGTGCTCACGAGTAATGGAGCAGGCCTCCAACAGCCCATCAATATTACTCATAATTTGTTTAACCTGGCCTTCAAAGTCTGAAGGCATCTCACCGGTCTTTGGATTTAATCCTATTTGACCGGAAAAGAAGTAAGTCCCATTATACTCAACACCTTGAGAGTAAGTTCCCACTGCCGCAGGGGCCAAGTCAGTGCTTATGATATTCTTTTTAAATCCCATTACTTTGATCCTCTGTCTGTAATTAAAGCTGTAAGGTGAGTCATGTTTACGATCTCCTCAACAGTTGATGTTCTTTGAACAATGTTAATAGGGTGGGTCATTGGAGCAAGAATTGGCCCAATTGGCGTACACTCGGCAAGCTGTGAAAGAAGCTTGTAACTTATGTTTGCCGATTGAAGGTCAGGGAAGATCAGTACATCAGCCTCACCGTTAAGACTTGAGAAGCTAAAGAGGTTCTTCAAGATTTTTTCATTTACAGCAACATCCGCCTGCATTTCCCCATCAACGACAAGAGTAGGCTCTCTTTCTTTAGTGATCTCTACTGCTTTTTTAACTTTCATAGTGTCGTCATTAAGATTTGAGCCAAAGTTTGAATAACTCAAGAAGGCAACTCGAGGCTCTTTTCTCATGAACGTCCTATACAGGTTCGTGGTAGAAAGTGCGATGTCGGCCAGCTCTTCGCTGTTTGGATCTTTTTGAACTGTACAGTCGGCAAGGAACAAAATTCTGTTTCTCAAGACCATAATCATGACGCCAGCTACCTTTCTGTTACCTTTTCCAGCAACTCTCATAATAGGCTTAAAGCAGTCAGGATAGTTTTGAGTGGTTCCAGTAATCATGCCATCAGCATGCTTTTTCATTACCATCATTGAACCGAAATAGTTTCCACGCTTCATAAGATCTTCCGAAAGGGAGAGAGTTGCTCCCTGTCTTTGTCTCATATGGTGGTAGCTAGTATAGTAATCTTTTAGTTTCTCTGACTGGCTTGGCTTAATAACCTCTAGTTCCTTAAGGTGGGAAAGACCTAAGCTATCCATCTTTTGGTGAATGATTTCCTCATCACCCAAAAGAAGAGGCTCAATTTTTCCTTCTTCTGCAAGAATGGATACGGCCTGAAGAATTCTGGTATTTGAACCTTCTGCAAATACAATCTTTTTCTTAGAGTCTTTAGAAAGCCTTGATCTAACTTCTCTCATGAACTCTGCAGATTGACCCATTCTAGCTTCTAGCTCTAGTGCATAAGCGTGGAAGTCACTGATGTCCTTTCTTGCCACTCCCGATTCCATTGCTGCTCTGGCCACTGCAGGGGCAACTCTAGTAAGAACTCTTTTATCAAAAGGTTTTGGAATAATGTAGTCAGGACCAAAAGTGAAGTCCTCGCCAGCGTAGGACATCTTTACTTGATCAGGCACTTCTTCTTTTGTTAAAGAGGCTAAAGCTTTAACGGCGGCAATTTTCATTTCTTCATTTATCTTTTTTGCCCTTACATCAAGTGCACCTCTAAAAATAAATGGAAAGCCTAGAACGTTGTTAACCTGGTTAGGGTAGTCACTTCTTCCTGTTGCCATGATTGCGTCGTCTCTTACCTCAGCAACCTCTTCAGGGCTAATTTCCGGATCAGGGTTGGCCATAGCAAAAATGATTGGTCTATCGGCCATCTCTTTTACCATTTGTTTTGAAACAACACCCTTTGCAGAAAGTCCCATAAATGCATCAGCGCCTTTCATAGCATCTTCAAGAGTTCTTTTGTCTGTTTCTACGGCAAAGAGGTCTTTGTACTTGTTCATGCCCTCTTTTCTGCCCTTGTATATGACACCTTTGGAGTCGCACATGATCATGTTTTCTGGTTTTGCCCCAAGCTCCAAAAATAGTTTACCAATCGCAATTGAAGCGGCACCCGCTCCACTAAAAACGATCTTCACATCTTCGATTTTTTTATTGGAGAGTTCTAAAGCGTTTATAAATCCTGCTGAGGCAATAATGGCAGTTCCGTGTTGGTCGTCGTGAAAAACAGGAATATCCATAATCTCCTGCAGTTGCTCTTCTACTTCAAAACACTCAGGTGCTTTGATGTCTTCTAGGTTTATTCCGCCAAATGTAGGCTCAAGGGTCTTAACGGTGGAGACCATTTCATCAACTGTTTTTGCATCCAACTCAATATCAAATACATCGACGTCGGCAAACTTCTTAAATAAAACGCCTTTTCCTTCCATAACTGGCTTGCCAGCCAAAGGTCCTATGTTTCCAAGGCCTAATACCGCACTTCCGTTTGATACAACGGCAACCAAGTTTCCTTTAGCGGTGTACTTGTATACATCTTCAGGATTGTCTGCAATTTTCAAACATGGCTGAGCCACTCCCGGAGAGTAGGCAAGTGATAATTCTCTTGAGGTGACACAAGGTTTTGTAGAGATAACTTCGATTTTACCCGGTCTTCCTTGCGCGTGATAATCCAACGCTTGTTGTTTTTTCTTGTCTTCCACTGTGGATTCCTTTTTTTTATATCCTAACTATTTAAAATTTGCGGATATTGTAACAGATTGCGAGGTGTCATTTCTTCCTTTTATCGGAAGAATTGGCAAAAAAATCAAAAAAGTCGGGAATCTTTAAATAGAAAAAGGCCTGGTATGGAACCAGGCCTGATATCGCTTAACTTTTGTGAAAAAAATTATAGTTCAGCGAGCTGTACTCTGTATGGAACTTGAGTGTCTCGAGTTAAACTGTTTAGTGCTTCAAAAGCATTGGCAACTCCACCAGAAACGCTTAGTTCCGAGAAAAATACTTCGCCAGATCCTGGTGAGACTACTTTCAAGTTTGTCTGCCTAACAGTTGAGTACATTATTGCTTCTTTTAATTGGGCCGGAGTAACCTCTGGCAAATATCCAATTATCAAGGCCGCCACTCCTGCAACAACTGGTGATGCCATGCTTGTTCCTGAAATAGTTTTATACTTATTATCAGGAAAGGTTGCGTGAATGTTTTTCCCTGGAGCAAAAATATCAACAGTTGTCTTTCCAAAGTTTGAAAAAGACGCTGGAAGAAATGGCCCTTTCAAATAAGAGGAGGCTCCAACCTCAAGCCAGTTTTCAACAGGCTCACCATTAACCAGTTTATTTGGAAAGTTGTCGTTTTTATCTAAGTCTTTTGAGTCGTTTCCAGCTGCGTGAACTAGTAGAACGCCTTTGGATCTTGCATATTCCACAGCTTCCTCAACAACTGACTTGTAAGGAGAGTAGGACTTTCCAAAGCTCATGTTAATCACTTTGGCCCCATTATCAACTGCATAGTAAATAGAGTTTGCAACATCTTTGTCTCTTTCATCACCATTAGGCACAGCTCTGATTGCCATGATCTTAACGTTGCTGGCAACACCATTCATACCAATGCCATTGTTTCTTGCAGCGGCAATGATCCCTGCCACGTGGGTTCCATGGCTTGAGTCTGGACCGATTACATCATTGTTGCCGTAGTCTCTTTCATATTTATCATTGATGTTGTCACCAACAATTTCAGAGCGCGTATCGCTGTCTAAGTTGTAGTGGTACTGGCTTTGGGCCTTGAAGTATTCGTAGTATTCGTATACTTCGTCGTGGCTGAAGTCTTGTTGGTAAATGCTAAGCACTTTTCTTTTTGCGTGAGTTTGTTCTTCATTCTGAGGTTCAAACTTATTAACTGCTTCAATTGTGTACTCTTCAAGTCCTGCTGCAATTAAAACTTTTAGGCCTGAGTCGTAAATGTCTTTTTTATCTTTAAAAATGCCATAGTATCTTTTGGCACTTGCATTTTTTTCTTCAACAATTTTTGTAAGCTCTTTTAGTTTTTTTACTTCCTCTGGAAGAAGGTAATAACCGTCTTTAGCAAGATCCTCTTTTAGTTCTCTAAGTCTCTTAACTTCTCTTGTAAGCTCTAGTGTGTCAGAGTTTACTTGGTATGCGGGATCACCTTTAATCAGTTTAATTCCGTTAATAGAATTATCTTTTTCAAATCTGGCCATGCCTTTTTTGCCACCAATAAAGTTCCATCCATATACATCATCAACATAACCATTATTGTCATCGTCAATGTTATTGTTTGGAATTTCGCCCTTATTGATCCAAATCTTGCCTTGAAGATCTTCGTGGTTTACATCAACTCCTGAGTCAATAACCGCGACGATAACTTCGTCAAAAGGCTGTCCAAAAGTTTTATATAGTCTTTCTGTACCAACACCCTGAATTGAATCTTCTTTTGGTGAAAGATTGAACCAGTCTTTTGGCTCATCACCATCTTCAGAAGAGCTTAGAATATCGCCTTTTGCATTTTTAAGAGTAAACTTATGCAGCTGAAAGTTAGCTTTTTTAGCTTTTATCGCACTAAAGCTTTTACTATTATGTCCTGGATAGCTTGCATAACTGGCGATGCTGGCCGTCAGACTTATGATGGTGATTGGTTTGAAGATGCTTGTCATTTGTTTCCCCCTTAGATGGGGCGCATCATACATTTTTAAGCTTTTTTTAAACAGTCCATTGAAAAATTTATAGTTTTGATGAAACTGCCCCTAGAAATTCACGAACTTTGTTGTCTAAGTATTTAATATCACTTGTGTTTTCGATAGTGAATTGAGCCAATTTTTTTTTGTCTTCAATGGGCATTTGATTGGCCAAGATTGTTTGAGCAAGCTTTGGGTCGATTCCATCACGCTTAACAAGTCTTGTTACTTGAACTTCTTTTGGAGCGTAAATTAAAACAGATACATCCACTAATTTATCGATACTTTTTTCAAAAAGAAGAGGAACATCATATATAATTAGACTCTTTTTAGGGAGCTTTTCGATGGCCTCTTTAAACTTCTGAGGCATATGAGAATAAATATGTGTTTCAAGCCTAGATTTGACTGTGGAATCGCTAAAAAAACGCTCTCTAAGCTTTTTAAAATCTATTTCCGAATTGAAGATGGACTCTGGTGCAAGTTCTTTGACAAGCTTCTTTGTGTCGTCACTTTGGTAAATTCGTTTAACCAGGCCATCTGCGTCAATGATGCTTGCGCCCATAGACTTCATGATTGAGCTTGCAGTGGACTTGCCAGTTGCGATGCCCCCTGTCAGACCAATGATTGGTTGGTCTATGTTGTATAGACGTTGCTCAGGGCTAAGCTTGCAATATTTCGAATTAAGTTTTAATAAAGACATAAACAAATTGTAAACTAACTTGTTGAATTAACAAACAGAAAGGACACGTCAATGGCAGCTGAAGCTTATGTATCTAAAAATCCTGATGAACTTGGATATGTTAATTGGGAGATAGAGGAAAACAAAACTTGGAGCACGCTGGTTGAGAGACAAAAAGAACTTCTTCCAGGAAGGGCATGTCAACAATTCATGGAAGGACTTGAATACTTGGGTTTTACCAATGAAGTTCCCCAACTTCCTGAGCTTAATAAAAAGTTAGACGCATGCAATGGCTGGGGGGTTGAACCTGTTCCCGCAATAATCCAGCCACAAGAATTTTTCACCCTTCTGGCAAATAAAAGGTTTCCTGCGGCAACATTCATAAGAAGACCAGAGCATATGGACTATCTTCAAGAGCCGGATATCTTTCATGAGATTTTCGGACACACGCCACTTCTTACTAATAAGGCCTATGGAGACTTTATGGAAGAGTTTGGCAAAATTGCCTTAAAAGCTCAGCCTAAAGATAGAAGAAAGCTCTTTCGCTTGTTTTGGTTTACCATTGAGTTTGGTCTAACTAAAACTGATCAGGGCCTAAGGGCATATGGCGGAGGAATACTTTCCTCTCCTGGTGAAACTGAGTATTGCCTAACAAATGCCTCAACAAAAGAGCCATTTGATGTACTTAATGCCCTAAGAACACCTTATAGAATCGATATTATGCAGCCACACTATTTTGTGTTGGATAACTTTCAAGATCTATTCACTATTTTGGATCAAGATGTCTTGGCCAAGCTTGAAGAAGCTAAAGAGCTTGGAGACTTTGAGCCAAGATTTCCCCAAAAGAAGAAAAACAATAAAAACCAAGAAACAGATGGAGCAATGCCATGTTAGAGAAAGCTAAGACTGAATTAGAGGGATGGGAAATTGTTGAAGAACAAAAGCTTAGAAAAACATATCAGTTTAAGGGCTTCTTAAAAACAATGTCCTTTGTAAATGCCGTTGCTTGGCAGGCCAATAAACTAATGCACCATCCAGATATGGAAGTGTCTTTTAATAAATGTGTAATTAATATCACTACTCACGATGCTGGAAATACTTTAACTGAAAAAGATATTGAACTTGCAAAAGCGATTGATGAACTATGAGAGAATATGATGTTGTAATTCTTGGAGCTGGATCGGCTGGAATGTCTGCAAGAAGAGAAGTTGCAAAAAAAACAGACAACTACAGGGTTTTTGATGCTGGAAAGCTTGGAACCACTTGTGCAAGAGTGGGGTGCATGCCTTCAAAAGTCTTAATTCAGGCGGCCAATGATTTTTATAGAAAAAAAGCTTTTGCTCAAGAGGGAATTCACGGCGCAGAATCTCTAAGTGTGAATATGCCGGAAACTCTAAAACACGTTAGATCTCTAAGAGATAGGTTTGTAAGAGGTGTAATGGGTGGAATGGAAAGCTGGATGGAAACCCATCTTGAAAGAAAGTATGCAACTTTCATTGATGCAAAGACTTTAGATGTTGAAGGTGAAAAAGTTAGGTTTAAAAAGGCCATCGTAGCCACAGGCTCCACACCAGTTGTGCCGCCAAATTTTAAAGAGTTCTCTGAATTTATTCTCACCAGTGATGATTTGTTTGAGCAGGAAGATCTGCCTAAGAAAATGGCCGTGGTAGGATTGGGTGTAATTGGAATAGAGCTTGGACAAGCACTTTCAAGGTTAGGCATTGAAGTTGTGGGCATAAATAGAAGACAGTGTATTTCTGCGGTTACTGATGAAGAGCTTAATAAGTACATCTGCGACAAAATGTGTGAAGAGCTAAATATTAATTTTACTGGTGTCAAAGAGCTCTCCAAAAGGGACGATACCTTGATTATAGATACTTTTGACGGCCACCGTTATGAGGTGGGGAAAGTCTTTTTGAGCACAGGAAGAAGTCCGAATGTTGAAAAATGTGGGCTTTTAAACATCTGTAATGAAGTTAGCACTAAAAGGCTTCCACTCTATGACAAACAAACATTTCAACTTAAAGAACATCCACACATCTTTTTTGCTGGCGATGTAAATGGAGATAAGCCCATTCTTCACGAGGCAAGCGATGAAGGCAAAGTTTGCGGATACAATGCGGTTAGAGACGAGGTAACACCCTTTAAAAGCAGAGTTCCTCTTGCGATAACATTTAGCGATCCAAATATAGGCTATGCTGGAAAAACAAGTGCAGTCCTAGATGAAGAGGGAGCTGACTACCAAATCGGCCGCGTGTCTTTTGAGGGACAGGGCAGAAGCATCGTTAAGCTTAAAGAGATTGGTCTTTTAAAAGTTTACGGTGATACTAAGTCTGGCAAGCTTTTAGGCGCGGAGATGTTTGGGCCTGACATAGAACACATCGCTCACTTGATGGCATGGGCCATCGGAAATGGCATGACAGTTAATCAGGCACTATCCATGCCTTTTTATCATCCGGTAATTGAGGAGGGGCTAAGAACAGCTCTGAGAGACCTTAGGGAAAAGGTGGAAGAGAAAGCTCCGGAAATAGAAATTTATCCTTTAAATTAAAAAAAAGGCCGGAAAATTTCCGGCCTTTTTTATATTCGTATCTTATCTACATTTACCTTGAACAATTGCTTGTCTAATAAAGCATCCAGCGTTTCTTTCTTCGTCGTAATAATTGCATTTTCTGTGGTTAACAACTCTACTGCTCGCACAACCTGTTGGATGTGGAAAACCTCTTCTATTTACTTTTACATAATAGTTGCAAGTGCTAAACCATGGTCTTTCAACAACGCAAGAGCCCACTTTCGAGTCTTGAGCAAGTCTTGAAAGTTGAAGATCTGTCATTCTAAGAAGGTGTGTGAATCTGCTGTAACTTCCTCCTCCTCCATGTCCTGGAGTAGAGCCTCCTCTAATGCGGCAATCAGCGCTGTAAAGACCTCTGTCACGCTTTGCGCGGTTGCAGCTTCTTAAGGCGTCTCTACATCCACCGTAGTACTCTGTAAAAGTGTCATATCTATAGTTTGAGTATTCATCCACTAGGTCTACGTAGCAAGTTCTTGCAAAAGACGCTGTTGATATGAAGGCCATAAAGAGAAATAGAAATTTAGTCATAAAAACTCCTTGGTGTTAACAAAAGATTCTTTAGCTAGTAATTTGATGGAAGTCATGGTTCATTGAAAAAATTACTTAAAGAATAAGGCTAAAGATGACTGAAGTTGGAAGGATATTTACTCCTTATCAGACAAAATTTGGAGTTCCTAAGCAAGGCGGGATGGTCCTGGCTGATCAAAGTTATATTGAATTGTCCTCAAAGTTCTCCTTAGACTCGGTTAGGGGGCTCGATAATGGGCAATTTATATGGGTTCTTTGGCTGTTTCATCAGTGCGAAGGCAAAGAGAAAGAGCTAATTAGGCCTCCAAAGCTTGGAGGAAATGAGAAAATGGGGGTATTTGGAGCTAGATCCCCTTTTAGGCCAAACAATATAGCGATGTCGCTTGTTCGACTTTTAAGAGTTGAGTCTCAATACTCAAAAATAAGACTTATCATAGAGGGAGCTGACATGGTTACAGGGACTCCTGTGCTGGATATTAAGCCATATCATCCTGTCGCTGACACCCCTTGGGCCGAGTATCCAACTCCTTGGTTTGTTAAGGAGTCGCTAGAAACCAAAAAGGTTGAATTTTCATGTGAAGTTCCAAAAGAACATAAGGAGCTTATAGAGGAGGTTTTGCGACTTGATCCAAGACCTGCCTACCATAATGATCCAAACCGTATATATGTGAATCATCTTAGAAGACTGGATGTTCACTGGAAGGTTAATGATGATATAATAGAAGTTGTTAAAACCGTTAAAAAGGAAAGCAATGATTTGGCATAAAGAATACACAATAGAGCAAATGAACAAAATGTGTGAGAAAACAATGTTGGAGCATCTAGATATTAAAATCGAAGAGGTTCAAGAGGATACTCTAATCGGATCAATGCCTGTTGATCATAGAACGCATCAACCCTTTGGCATTCTTCATGGAGGTGCTAACTGCGTTCTTGCTGAAAGTCTTGGGAGCCTTGGGGCTAATCTAACTCTAGATCCTGAGAAACATCATGCTGTGGGATTAAACATCAGTACAAATCACGTCAAAGCTGTTCGCAATGGAAGAGTGAGAGGAGAGGCAAGACCTATCCATATGGGGAAGACAACCCAGCTTTGGAATATTAAAACTTACAATTCCAAAGGCGAGTTGACTTCCGACAGCCAATTAGGGCTTATGATTTTGCCTAAGAAAGTGTAAGGACTAGTGAACTTCGCAACGAATTCCAAGTCTGTCTGAAAATCTAAGCTCAGCAAGTTTGGAGTTTGGTTTAATTACTTTGTTCTGCCCACCTTCTCCATCGCTATGACCGATCATTAGCTTTGTGATGATACCATTCTTAACTTCCACACTAGTAGAGAAGCTCTCTCCATAGCTGCTTCTAGAATCAGAAGTATATGTTCCAGTCAAATTAAATGGTGTAAGTGGGATGTTAATATCCAAAGCAGTTCTAGTTGAGTTCATAGTTGAAACACATCTAGTAAGGTCTACAACATTGGCCGAAGCGGCAAAACTCATTAAAGCTGCAAGGGAAAATAGGATCGTTTTCTTCATATAGGGCTCCATTTTTAAATTATTATAGGTCTTATACACCGAATTGGGCTTTGCAGCATCCTTGCTATGAACGATTTACAGGGTTGGGGGAGTTATGAATAAAAAAAGGGGCACTACTATGCCCCAAGTGAAATAAGTGAATACTATTGGAGATTACTCTAAGACCACATTTCCATAGTTTGCATTAAAATGGCATCCAATTGGCAGCTTCACAGTAAAAGTTCTCCCTGTTTCATCAACTGGATCGCAATCAACTGTTTTTTTATATTTTACACTCACTTTTAACTCGTCACGAGTACAGCTTTTTACTGAGACAATAAATAATGGGTATCTTTCTCTGAAAGTATCACCAGAGCAGATGGCACGAGATCCGTCTAATAAAAATCTAACGGCCTTTCTCCACTTGGTTCGCGGTCCCTGCCTATGAGGCACGCGTGTTCTGTATGCTGCGTAAGGTTGTTCTCCATTCACTGCGTAATCTTGAAATGATGATGTCAATTCGTTTCCAAAAACTGAAAGGGATGTGAATGTTACTGCTAATAAAACGATTGTCTTCATTTTTTTCCTCCTATTATTAGGTGGATATATAGCAACCTAAATAAAATGGCTATCTTTCTGTTAAAAAAATTCCAAGTCCCACATAGGCTTAATCAAAGCAGCATATAGGATATGTCTATTTTACCCCAATCCTTAGAGGCCTCATAATAAGAAGAAAGGAGGATCGATGGATACAGAAGAATACTTACGCTCAGTTGAAAACAGAATTGATCTCATGGCCAAGGACCTGAGAGAGATTTCTGACAAGTTAAACAAGACTGTGAACAAGCAGTCTAGTGGAATGGAAGGAAAAGCTAAAGACTTGATCAGGCAGGCAGAGAGCAAAGTTTCAGTGGCCAAGGAAAAGATCCAGGAATATGGGCTGAAAAGAGATCTTGCTATTGAAGAAGCTAAGGGTGGTATGGAGATGGCCACTAATGATCTGAAGGAGACCTTCAACTCAATTAAAAAGATTCTTCAGTAGGAACAAATCGCGCCCCAAGCTCAAAGGAGAGAGCTATGAGGAAAATAATTTTTATTATCGCTTCTTTTATGTGCGTGGCATGGGCCGCTAAAATTGGGGCGCAGTTTGATATCGAAGAGCTTTATGAACAAGAAATTTCCCGTGATGAAAACCTTCAGTCAGTAAACATTAGCCCAAGTTTTCTCGATGGCTATGTTACCCTGAGTGGTTATGTGGAAAATCTATGGCAAAAAGAGCGATTGGTTCAAATTGCCAAGGCCGTTAATGGCTCCAAAGGTGTGATAGATAAGTCCCGTGTTATAGGATTAAGCATTGACTCTAAAGATATTGCAAAAAACATTGCAAATTCCTTGTATGAGGAAGAGATCGTTGAAATTGAGGAGCTTAAAGTTTCAAGCGATGACTACGGGAGAGTGCTGATTCAAGGAGAAGTGGATTCCGACCAAGAAAGAATGGCAGCTGAAGAAGCGATTAAAAGAGTTCCCGGTGTTATATCGGTGAAAAATAGCGTTGCAGTCAACTCGAGTAAGAATAGATCAAGGGAAGAGCTCGTGGAAGACATTAAATACACTCTTTCAAATATCGTCTTAATCGATGAGCGACTAATTGAGCCTGTTGTTGATGGAGAGGTTGCGAGTTTAAAAGGTAATGTCGGAAGTGAAATTGAAGCAGAACAGGCCAAGCAAGCAGCAGAGTCCGTACCAGGAATCAAGGAAACAAGAATCACAGACCTCACGATTGTGCCAAGTTTTGATCGCACGCTGGTTTTTAAGCTCTCTCCAAGTGATTCTAAATATGGTGATGAAGAGCTTGCGGCAATGGTGGATAAGGCCAATTATTATGATACGAGAGTCTTCTCTTACGACATTGAAGTAAGTTCTAAAAATGGTATTATTCAATTAAACGGATTAGTTCAAAGTGAAAAGGCCAGAGAGGCAGCTATCGAGAATGCCAATAATGTTCTTGGAGTTCGAGGTGTTAAAGATAATTTAAGCGTTGGTGAATTTGATCCTAATCAAGACGTCTTAGCAGAATAAGGAATAGGCAATTTATGGGAATGTTGGTTGAAGGTGAGTGGAAGGTTCAAGAGGTGAACCCTGAAACAAAGGACGGTGAGTTTCACAGGCAAAAGCAGAAGTATCATTCTAGTCTTGGGAAAGAGTACCCTAAAGAAAAGGGAAGATATCATCTCTATGTCTCATATGCATGTCCGTGGGCACATAGAACTCTCATTATGAGGCAGCTTAAAGGCCTAGAAGATTTCATTTCTTACTCAGTTGTTTCACCCGATATGATGGACGAGGGCTGGTCTTTTGATAATAGCTTTTCAGGTTCAACTGGAGACCAGATTTATAACCTAAGTTTTTTAAAGGATCTGTATACTAAAGCGGACAATAAGTTCACAGGAAGAGTAACGGTTCCAGTATTGTGGGATAAACAAACGGACTCAATTGTGAACAATGAATCTTCTGAGATCATTAGAATATTTAATTCGCTAAATGAGTTCTCAAGTAACCAAGAGGATTACTACCCAGAGTCCTATAAAGATGAAATCGATGAAGTTAATGATGATGTTTATAATAATATCAATAATGGGGTGTATAAAACTGGATTTGCAAGAAATCAAAAGGCCTATGAGAAAAACTTTATGAATCTTTTTGACTCACTTGAGCGTCAAGAAAAGAGATTGGAAGGAAAACTATATTTAGTAGGAGAAAATCTTACTGAAGCAGATATTAGACTTTTTACAACTTTGATTCGATTTGATGCAGTTTATTTCACTCACTTTAAATGTAATAAGAGAATGATTAAGGACTATCCGAATTTAAATAGATACCTAAAAAATCTTTATTCTCTGGACGCATTTAGACGCACTACAAACTTTAACCATATTAAACGACACTACTATTATTCCCATCGAACTTTGAATCCTTTTGGCATAGTCCCTCTAGGACCATCGTTGGATTCTTTAACAGACTAAAAAAGGTCTGATTTTAAGCGGTGATAGGGCATCGAAATTGCTGAAAATTAGGCTCAGACGCTATCTTGTGGTACAATTAAATTTGTATGGCCTCGTGCCACCTTTTTATAGTTGATCACCTATAAATTCGGTTTTTTCTTTATTGATTACAGCTAAAGGAACTAGTTTATGTCTAATGAGTTTAAGTTTAATATCGGAGACTCGGTATACTCCCCAAAGTTTGGGCTTGGCAAAGTTTTAACAGTAGATTTTATGGAAGGTGCTGACACGCACTTTTATGTTATTGAAAGCTTTGTTAATCACACAAAACTTATGGTGCCTGTTGAGGCTTCCAAAAAACAACTTCGCTGGGTCGCAACCAAAGAAGAAGTGAGCAAAATGCTTGGTGTATTCTCCAGGCCAGTTGAAGAACAAGTTTTTGAAAGTAAAAAAGATAGGGTAAAGTTTTTTAAAACCCAACAAAAAAACGTAGTTCTAAAAGAAAGAGTTGCAGCATTAGCACAGCTCCACAGTATCAAAGATAAGGGTAAAGTGGAAAAAGAGATCTTTCAAAAAATGCTGGAAGATATTTCTAACGAATTTTCACACGTGCTTAAGCTTTCAGAAACTGAAGTAAATAGCACCATTGTGCAAAACTTATCAAATGTAGCTTAACTTTTTTAAATATGACCGGCCTCATTTTTATGGGGCCTTCCCCCTTCCTAAAAATAACACCTAAATCCACCAATTGACTCCCCTGAGGCACACTGTTTCCAAATACTATGTAATTTTTACAATTTATGGTGAAGATGAACATTCTTTGAGGTTGTGCATGTTATTTATTAAGTAACTCTAAAAACCACCCTTTAAGGAGATTCGATGAAAGCAATGATCGCTTTTTTACTAATTGGAGCCACCCAACTCTATGCTGAAACATTCAACTTCGTTAATCAGAACCCAGTTATTTTAAACTCTTCTGATTCTTATAGTTTAATTTCGCCGGTTAAGGTTGAGATTGATTCTGTAAAGGCTGTAGATTTTAAGTCAGCTACAGCAAAGGTTACGCTCAATGGTGAAGAGAAGACTGTTAAGCTAAACATGATTGATTCCTATAGAGAAATTCCTATGACTTACACAAGATATGAAGGTTCTGTTAAGACTGATTACATAACCTATAGGCGCGATGGACAAGTTGAAAAAGTGGAATACATAATTGCTTTTACTTATGCTAACGAATTCACACACTTCTCTTACATCGAAGACGCTTCTTTAAGAGCCAAAGTGGATTTCACTTTTGATTACCACTCTGAGACAGAGACAACTGTTTATCCGTATACTGTTCAATAATGTGACCGGGGACAATTCACAAATTGTCCCTAATCCTTCATAATGTTCATAAAAGGAATTTTATGGACAAAAATACATCTACGAAATTTATAGTCTCTTTTATGGGCGCATTGGTTCTTATAAGCTTGGTCATGGCCTGGGTTATGAGTAGAAACTATCTAAAGGATAGCTCTAAGGAGCGTAAGCGAATTGCAGACCTTATAAAGAATATAAAAGAAGAAGAATATAGGGTCGATATGAATAGGGCAAATCGCACTTTTACCCAATTCTGTATGCGCTGTCACGGAAGTGATGGGGAGGGAAGTGCGGCGGCACCACCATTGGTAGATTCTCCTGCCTTGACCGCAGATGATGAAGTTTTAGTAAAAATACTGCTTCACGGTATGCGAGGAAAAATAACTAGAGGAAGCAGAACTTATGATTTGGTCATGCCTGGGTTTAAAATGATTCCAGCCAGTGACCTTGCCCATGTTGCAAACTATATTAGAACGAAATTCAGTGAAAAGAAGTCAATAATCACTCATAAAGATGTTCTTGAGGTTCAACTGAAAAACGTTGAAAGAAACAATGCCTGGAGCCCCGAAGAACTGAATATAACTACCAAGGAGTAGAATGGAATCTTTTTTCAGAGATTTAAAGTTTATAGGGATCAATCAGCTCAAAGAGTGGGTTGAGATTGCTATTGATTGGGAGACTGGGAATAAGTATGAATTGGTGGATGAGAATGGTGAGAAAATAGGATTTGCCTCCGAGAGAAAAACAGGCATCTTCGGTCATCTCGTTCGAAACTTTCTTAAAAGCCATAGGCCTATGCACTTGGATGTATGGGATAAGAATAAAATCTTACTATTGAGTGGAAGACGCCCATTTTATTTTTTCTTTTCAGATATCGAAGTAAGTGACTCTCAGGGTAGGAAAATTGGAGATGTTAAAACAAGATTTGGTATCTTAAAAAGAAAGTATGATCTTTTGGATTCCTATGGAAATGTCTTTGCATCCATTGAATCCTTTAGATGGAAGATATGGTCTTTCAATATTTTAGATAAGCTTGGCAATGAAGTCGGAAAGCTTGGCAAAAAGTGGGGAGGACTATTAAAAGAAGTTTTCACTGATAGCGATAGCTTTGGCCTCGATCTTTCAAAAAGTGACTGGAGTAGCGAACAGAAGGCAGTCATTTTTTTTGCGGCCTTAAGCATTGATTTAGACTTCTTTGAAGAAAACTCTTCATCAGCATTTAGTCTTTTCGACTAAAAATTCAAGGAGCTCTAAAGCTCCTTAAACTATTATAATCTCAAGTTAGTAGAAGTAGTTAAATAGAAACTCCGTACCGCCACTTTTGATTTCTGTATCGTTGTCTGCCTCTTGATTTTGAGTATAGATACTCCATTCAATATCCCATTTTTCGCTTAGAGAGTAGAGCCCGTTTAGGCCTAATCGAAAAAAGTCTCCGCTTGTCTCGTTATTCTTAGTATCAAAAAGATCGTCTAGAAAATCGGATTTTGTAGTAAAGGATCCTTTACTTAAGTCAAGGCCTAAAGCTAAATTTTGGGTTGTTTGAAATAAAATTTCTGTTCCAAAGAATTTTCTGTCGTCTTCAACTATTAAAAAATTTAGATTTGTATTTCTGTAGTAGGGACGCAGGGAAACCTTATCATTAATACGATACCAATAATCCAAGCTGGCGTAGTTGGAAACAATAAGAGTGTATGCGGTCAGTCCGACTGTATGTTTCTCATCATTGTAGGCCGTATATCTTAGGCCTAGTGGGAAAATCCAACTTGCATCTTCTCCTATACCAGTTTCAAAAGATAAAAGATAAGAGCCATAGGCATCATCATCATCTTCATCCTCTGTTAGAGAGTCTGACTTTGTAACCTCAATAGATTCAGCATAGAGTCCAAAGCTAGATCTAGCAACATCGTCTGGAAGACTGTAAGGCCTGTCAATTTTTGACCTGGAGTACTCACCTTTTGGAGTTGAAGAGCAGCCAATCAAAATAAAAGAGAACAAGATCGCTAATGACTTCATTAAGTATATCCTTTTGAAAAACTAAACTTGACTAGTATTTTACCAAAGGCCTAATCGTTTAAAATCCAGGCAAAACTGTCCGGAAAGGAGGAGAAGAATATCTTTGTGGGTAGTTGAGATGAGGTGATCGTTATTTTATTAAATAGTCTTAATAGGTATAAAAGTTTTATCAGGTTTTTTAAAAAGAGATTGCTTTCATGCGTTGTAGTGTGGCAAATGTATTTTTTCTAGAGCGGTTAAGTTTAGTCTAAGGAGTATAAACTATGAAGAAAGTAATATTAGGATTAACAATGGCCTTGTCAGCCTCAGTTTTTGGTAATGGGACACATTCTAGTGTTGGTAATACAATTTGTGGGGTAGAAGGAGTGCCAGCTTCAGAGGTTTATACTGCTCTTGAAGAAGCTAGAGTTGTGGAAGCAATCCAATCTATGGAAGTTGAAGTAGTAAAAACGGCTGTCTGTAAGTACAAAGAAGGTGTAGCTGTTGTTGGAACTTTCCAAAACGGTAGATCCTACGCTCTATATTTTAAGAACTAGCTAAGTACTCAGTCTCTATTCGAGAGGGTAGAGACTATATAATTGATTTTCATTGAATCATTTCCTTAAAAGCTCACCTTGTAGGTGGCTGAAGCACTATCTTTATCAAACATGAAATTAAAGAAACTATTCGGGTTAAACTCACTTAAAGAGTCATAGATCGTTGAACTGACAATTTGACCTAGAGAATATCCGACCAGAGTATCAACAGGATAATGCCATTTGCTTTCAACTCTCGCCCATAAAGTTCCCGCAGCAACAGTTGTGTTAAGTCCATTCCATATAAGTTCCGTTGTTCTTGAGTATTGAAGCTGCTCCAGATTTTTAGAAGTAACAGTCCTAGCGGCACTCGCCGCTGATGAATGACCTGATGGAAAACTTAGATAATCGGCAGAGTTTGGTCTCTCCCTGTCTGCGGCAACTTTAGCATGGTATGTAACGTCTCTAGTTTGTTTAAATGCCAGGTATGCTGCTAGCCCAGCACCGGCCTTAGCAAAAGAATAGTATAAAGGACTCTCTGAAGGAGCACTATACGGTATCAAAAGTATTGATCCATACATTTGTGCCTCGAGTATAGTGTTTAGCTCGTCACTCTTCTTCATTGCATTCTCGCGTGTTCCATAAACTGGCTTATTTTCATAAGCCCACTCGGAGATCTTGTCATCGGACTTGCTCAGATGGATGACACTAGCTATACCAAGAGGTGCCCAAAAGTGTGCACTTTTAACATTTTTTAAAAGCTTTTGTTTTAAGTTTAAACTATTAGCAGGGGAGCGTTTCACCTTTTTAATTGCGCAGGATACGAAAAGGTTTAACAGCAAGATGTTGATTAGTGGAAAACATTTTATATTCATGGATCAAGACTACCAAGGTAGAAGCTTCGCCCACGAGAGGGAAAATACGGCCTTTACTCAACAAACTTATATCGTTAATAACAACTGTCTACTTAATAAGTGAGCTTTCTCACAATCTTCTCGATTGGGGAATGATACTATATTTAAAAGGGCACCTATGAACTGAGTTGCTCTTAGAAAAAAGGCTCCGAAAAGGAGCCTAGTTTTTAAAATCTAAATTTGTATTAGACGCTTAGCCTAAGTTATTCTGGGTTTCTAGCTCTTGATCTTCGTCAAGTCCGTAATCCTTGCTGAAAGTTTTAATTAGTTCATTGGCTATATCTTCTGCTTCCTCGTTAGACATCTGAACATTCATTTCGTCAGCTGTTGCAAGCACTAACTCTTTAAGAGAGTTAAAGTCTCTCACTACTAATTTTACGTCATCTGCGATTACAATCTCATCAGCTTGGTAGCGGGCATTATATCTCATCACGTTGATTGCCTCTACAACTGGGTTTTGATCATAGTTTCTTTTTTCCTCTCTAATTTTTTCCTGCAGCTCATAGTTTTCGTCACTTAATTCCTGTATCTCATCATTAAGTTTTTTAATTTTCCCTTTATTGTCTGCGATGGCAGATTCGTACGGCTTCTTGTTATTGTTCGTCTGAACATTTGCTACTTGGGCCTGGATCATTTGAGCGAAGGTGTTAAACTCAATGTTAGTAACAACTTGTTGGTGCTCAGGTGCATCTGGGTCAAACTCGAGGTCTACTAAAGTAAGGCCTGCAACGGATGACTCTCTTGTGGGAACATCGCTAAGTTGGCTTAGAGTCCACGCGGCTCCATTCCATACATAAACTGCACCAGAAGCTATTCCACCCACGGCTACAGTATCTAGAACTGAAATAGTAAGAGCACCTAGAGGTCTAATAATTAACTCATATCCCGGAGAAAGGATTGGACTTACAACCATACCGGCACCACCTGTAACAGTTTTAAGACCACCCCAGATTACTTTACTGCCGCCTTTAAGAGTTACATCCCAAACCAATGCTTTTCCTACGTTAAATACTGTCTGACCAACTGGCTTAAGAAGACCTGAGTAAAATACACCCACAGGCCAGCCAAAGTTTCCATCTGCAGCAACTGCACCGGCATTGGAAAAACCATTTTTCCAATCTCTTCCAGTTTTCATGATCATGGTTTGTCCAATACCATCAACAAAGGCATTTTTAGCACCATCTTTCATAGTGGATAGGCCGTTTTTAGACATTTCGTAGGAATAAACAAATGTATCTTTTATATCCTGACCTAAATTAGCGTAGGTATCTCCCTCAATAATATGTTTTGTATGGTTGGCAATCCTGTCACCAGACCTTTTAAACGCTTTAACAGTCATATTCTTGGATGTGTCTGAACCTGGAATTAGAGTTATATCCCACACCCTGTCTTGGCAGTCAGTGATTGTACCTTGAACGTAAAGTTGCTTTCTCTGCTGACTATTCATTCGCTTGGTATAGGCCGAGCCAGACTTTATGCATGAAGGAACCTCTGTCTCTATTGTTTGATCCACTTCTTGTGCAAATGCATGAGGCATAGAAGGGACAATTAGAGCAGATGCGAAGAGCAATGCTCCGAATGACTTGCTAAAAGATTTCATTTTTTCTCCTAAGTATAGAGTTATAATCTTGAACTCATTTTGTGAGTTGAAGCTTTTTAAACCTAAAGTTCATAAAAGTAGTCATGTTTTACTATTGATGCTGCACTGCAGCAATGGATCTTGAACTATTTACACTTATTTATTTAAAAATGGTAACTCAAGTGCTCAGCTTGGAAACTTAGGTTAGAGATTTTAAAGGAAGTCTTACTTGAAACTATCCATGTGATTAATCCATCTTTCAAAAATTTATCTAATCACGTTCATTTTTAGCTATCGCCAAGTGTTAATAATGGGCGCCATGAATTCGCTAAAAGTCTAATATTACAACAGAAATCCTGGACACCTAAATTGAAAAGAAAAGGGGAAGAGAAGAAAGGAAGTACTGTGGTTAGAGAAATTTAATGGGTGTGTAAGTTTTACTTACACGGTGCTGTGGTGCGTTGCTTTGTGACAAACTCGTCTTATTGAGAACAAAGACGGCTGCAAAACTTATTTTCCAGGCGTTTAAAGAGACCTCAGAAAGGCATGCTTTCTGACTTTGAACTGAAAGACAAAGAAACAATAAACACGGTTTGGATATAAACCATTGGCTTTTTGACCTGCGAAATACTTGATGCTAATTACCATATGTCTAATCTCATATTCTAGGGGGGAAACGTGAAATTTTTGATTCTAACGTCCATATTTTTATCATATACAGCTTTAGCAAATATTAAAGGTGAGTGGCTTGTAGAAGGCTCAAGGTGCTCGAAGGATTACATTGAGAAAGTATGTGGTAATGTACCTACTAAAGTAAGAATCTCTTATGTAAATTCTCACAGGTTAAACTTTACAACTATATACGATCATAATTCTTCAACAACTGAGATGAGTTTGTATGGTATTAGAAGTATTGAAGAGAATAATTCGTATTCCATCTTTTGGTATACAGATACGCAGTTACATTTTGAGACTGTTGAATTTAAAAATTGGAACTTAACGAATACTTGGGTCATGGGCGAGATATATGGTTATTCAAACGATTTAATGTATCTAGAAATCGGAGGATATAAGGAAGTTCCATTACGTGTACGTGAATCAATGACTTTATATCTACACCGATAACACTAAGTTTCAGACTACAAATTTTTTAAGAAAGCATTGAAAATCAATACAAAGGCCAGAGTTTCTTCTGGCCTTTTTCTTTTGAATAAAAAGACACCCTCTTCTAAACAGAGCCTTCAGTCATTTCAAATCTTGCCGCTCGATCTTTGACTTTACGGACATCGTTGCGTCACAATAATTATACTCATGATAATTCCGAATTATCCTCATGATAATTTCTATTTTCTAGATCACATCAACTCCTTGAAATTAAACACATCCGCAAAACCAAAAGATTGGCACGAAGTTTGACTAGAATAGTGGGAATCAAAAAGAAAAGGAGAAGGCTGTGAAGATTTTTTTAAGAAGTATGAGGTGAATTCTTTTATTTAAGTTTTATGGGGGAGTGTCAATTAAGAGTGGGGTGATATGGCGTATAATGGTCGCAAGGAGAAGGTTGAATTCTCTGAGCTCTTTGAAAAGAAAATATGGCGAGTGGACGACGTTGCAAAGTTTCTAGGATTTTCCAAAGGAACGATCTACAACTTGTCGTCAGATGAGAAAATACCGAAAGGGAAAAAAGGCAAAAGACTTCATTTCATTCCTGATGAAATCCTTGATTGGGTTTTGGAAGGAGATTAAAAATGAAAAAGAAAAGATTTATTTCTATTAAAAATCAACAAGGCATAAGAAAGGACCTTGTGACGGGCAAGTACATTGCGAGAAAATATGTTTCAGGGAAGGAGTATTCCGCTACCAAAAGCAAATTGATAGACGCAATTGAGTATAGAAGAAACTTTTATCCTTTGCTAACCAACTGTGTGGAGATTCTTCGCTACTTCAAACGGGTCCCACCAATACTTGTGGAGGAGGATTTACCGAAGGTGTAAATTGCTCCAATAAACATCATACAGTCTAGATCCTTTAAAATTATAGATTGAGAGCAGCACTCTACAGGTGTAGTTAGACTCTCGGACAAGAGACCATTAAGACTGGAATCTGCTTGTGCGACCTCCTCAAATTTAAGTAAATAAAATTTCTTGAAATTTTTAAAGATTTTCACTCAAAGCTCCGATACTAATCTTAGAAACCTTGGGTGAATCATGAAAAACATTTATATTCTTTTAATACTTTTTAGTCATTCAACACTCGCAGAAGAAAGCTCTCTACCTACACATGAAGAAGTAGTCGAATATCAAAGGTTAAGCCATCTAATGTGGACCCAAATTTCTCCAAACTTCATGCAAAAAGTTATGAGTACTGATCCTGACAAGAGACATCGTGCTTCAGAGATAGCCTTCCTACAAAGACCTATCGGCGGTATACCAACTCCTTTAGAACTACAAAACATTATTGATATAAGAGATAAATATATAGCAGAAAAATCTAATCTTCCTAAAGATATAAAGTTAGAAGAAAGACAAGCGTTATTAAACAAATATTCAGTAAAACTAAATGCTATTGAATTACAATCAAGAACCAGATCAAATTTTGGATTGGGATCACCTTCAAATACACCACAAGTTCACCCTCTTAATCCGCTAAACGCTTCCTTTAATGCATACGGATTAAATGTAGGAATAAATTGTCATCCATCAAACAATTTTAAGTTTTGTATCAGTGATCAAGGTGTAAGGTATGAGAGGGTAGGAAATGGTGATCTTGGTGACAGAATCGATAAAAACTTAACAGAAAACACTGATACTAATAAGTTGAAAGACCAAAATTTCACTACAGGAAACTAGGTTTCACCACAACTATACCTTGTAACTAATTTAGGTGAATAAATAATTCTTACAGAAACCCTAAATATGAGGTGGTTAGGGTTTTGTATTTCATTTCTAAATTCGTTGAAAAATAACTAGCTTTTTTATTGAGCTTGTTCAAGATTAGGCCAACACTAAGTTTGGGTCTTCAAATTTAATGGTGTTTGCGGTGCATCCTGAGGAAATAAGTTCGATATGAGTCATGAGCGGCTTTTTTAGTAAAATTTAAT